>CAIYNT010000285.1 GCA_903927605.1 uncultured Holophagaceae bacterium | reverse complement strand
GGCCATGGCCCGCAAGGTGCTGCGCCAGAAGTTCCTCGATGCCGATGCCGGACTCTCCGGCGTGAACTTCGCGGTGGCCGAGACCGGGACGCTCTGTCTGGTGGAGAACGAAGGCAACGGCCGCATGAGCACCCACGTGCCGCCCCTCCACATCGCCGTCATGGGGCTGGAAAAGGTCGTGGCGCGCCTCGAGGACGTGGCGCCGCTCTACGCCATCCTGACGCGCTCGGCCACGGGCCAGGCCGTCAGCACCTACTTCAACCTCATCACCGGCCCCCGCGGCGAAGGTGAACTGGATGGTCCGCAGGAAGTCCACCTGGTCATCCTCGACAATGGCCGCTCGCGGATCTACGCGGACCCCCAGCTGCGCGCCACCCTGCGCTGCATCCGCTGCGGCGCCTGCATGAACCACTGCCCGGTCTACACCCGCGTGGGCGGCCATGCCTACGAAGCGGTCTATCCCGGCCCCATCGGCAAGATCCTCACGCCGCAGGTCGAGGGCGTGGGTGTCCGCCACGACCTGATCCACGGCTCTAGCCTCTGCGGGGCCTGTGGTGAGGTCTGTCCCGTGGAGATCCCCATCCCCGAGATCCTGGTGCGCCTGCGTCGGGAGGCGACCCACGAAGACGCCGGGTCCAATGTGGCTGGAAGAGGCACGGGCCGCACCGCCTCCGAGGACTGGGCCTGGCGGCTCTGGGCCATGGCCAACCAGCGGCCCGCCCTCTACCGGGTGATCACCTGGTTCGCCACCCGGTTCAGGAGGGTCCTGCCGGCGGGTGCCCCGCTGATCAAGGATTGGACCCGCTCTCGCACAAAACCTGTTCCGGCCCCCCGTTCGCTCAGCGAGCGCATGCGCGCCGAGGGAGGCCCCCGTGTCTGATGCCCGTACCGCCATCCTCGACCGTCTACGCGCCTCCGGTACAACCGGCCCCCTGCCCGCCCTCGACACTGCGGTGCTGGAACGCCGCCACTGGTCGGCCACTGAACGAGTGGTCCGCCTCCGCGCCGGCATGGAGGCTGTCCACGCGGAATTTCTTGAAGCCACACCGGAAACCTGGCCCGCCATCGTCCGTGCCTTCTGCGAACGGGAAGGGTTCAACAATCTGCTGTTCGGCCCCTCCAGCGAAGCGGGCTCAGCCCTGGCCGCCGCTTGGTCGCCGGGCGGCCCGCAGCTGCTGCCTTATGATCGCCCCGTGGAGGCCTTCAAAGAAGAGCTGTTCACCGCGGTGGATGCGGGCTTCACGGGCACCGTGGGCGGCATCGCCGAGACCGGCGGCCTGCTGCTGGCACCGGGCCCGGCCGAACCCCGGCTACTGTCCTTGGTGCCACCAGTTCACATCGCCCTGCTGCGGGCCTCCACAATCCAGGACAGCTTCTGGTCCGCCGTGAAAGCCCTGGGCTGGGGCCGCAGCCTGCCTCCCAACGCTCTTCTGATCTCCGGCCCCAGCAAGACCGCCGACATCGAGCAGACCCTCGCCTATGGCGTCCACGGCCCCAAGCGCCTCATCGTGGTGCTGGTGGATGATCTGCCGTAGACCCAGGCCCGCACCCACGCTAGACTATCCCTTCGTGGCTGGGTAGCTCAGGTGGTTAGAGCGAGGGTCTCATAATCCCTAGGTCGGCAGTTCGAGTCTGCCTCCAGCCACCACTTAAAATGCCCTGGAATCATCATGATCCAGGGCGTTGTTGTTTTGGCTGATATTTATAAGGTGTCAGCGTAAGTGCTGCAAAACACTCCCGAACACGTGAGTGGTGGCTAACGAGAGGCTAACGGAGGTGTCCTGGGTGGGGTTTCAAAGACCCACAGCAGGGTTTCTAGAAGCTCGGAATCCACTGATCCCCGCTCACGTCATCAGCACGCGCTGACCACACCCTCAGGGTGGTTCGATGGGCTGTTGATGATGGTGCGAGAACTCTACTTCGAGAGCCACCGCTGGCTGATTCCACAACGCCTGCGGATACCGGAGAGCACGCGCCCATGATGGTCAGAGTTACAGGCACTTCCCTCGATGCTGCGATCTGAGTGCAGGTCGTCTACTCGGCTACCGTAAGAATCGAAGTAGACCTTTAGAAAGTCCCTTTCAGCCCCGACTTCTGGATTTCCGTGACGGCTACAGCTGCGGGGATCCGCAGAGCCATCTCCCTGCCTTTGAGTGATAAGCGGTAGAAGGACACGTTGGTGAACCTGACGTGATTCGAGGGTTCTGGGGGACCATGCACCGCTGCAGTAACGGTTGTCAGAACCAAGTATTCCGACACAACTAATCGTTTCAATGGATCGTCTGACTCGATCACAATGCATTCCCCATCCAAGCCGGGGGCGACGAGAAGCCCTTTGCCGCCTACGTAACTGCCCACTCGAATTTCTTCACCGGGCTGTTTCCACGCGATGAATAACAACGCCTCTTGAATTCGGGTGAGCTTGAGTGCTCGTCGCTCCCTGCGCTTCTCAAGGCGTTCCGCCACAGAGGCCCAGGCAGCGATGATAGCCGCCACCGTGCCAACGCTGCCGATGATCAGCCCTACAACTTCAGCCTTGGTCACGGTTCCCCCAGTCTTTCGCCCCATCATGCCAGACCATGCAGGGCCACCATGGGTCGGGCCAGCCCTCGGGAGGGCCCCTGGTTGGCCGTGGAGGTGGGGCTGAGTCGCCCCGGCGGCGCGGGTCATGTCGCCGCCCTTCGCGCGGGCGCACGTTACTACCGGGAGGTGCTCATCGAGCCAGAGAGGTGGTGGCCTGAATCTCCGCCGAGAGCCTGCTGGATCCGCCGCGTGAACCCTGTGGTTGATCTGAGCCAGTAGACTGTCCTCCCCTTCCAGGTCGTGCGCAGCACCTGGGGAGACCATGTTCAATCGGAGGCGACTGCGCAAGGTACCAGCCGGTGGCCACAAGTCACCGCTCCAGCTCCTGATCGATCAGGTCGAGATCCGCGTGACAGGCGTAGGCATGCTCAGGGAGCCCTCTGAGCCGTGGATCGCCGCCGCCGACCTCTACCTCAAGCTCCAGTCGCTGTGTCGCCCGCTGGGCCCCGGGGAGATACCTGAGGCCGTGGTGACCGAGCGGTTGACCGCCCGGGGCTTCCACTGTCACTGGGAGGCCGGGGAGCTGGTGGTGGAGCTACCGGGCTGGACGGCACCGCCGCCGAAGGTCGTGCCGATCCAGCCGAGCCTGTTCGGGGAATCCTCGGTGGGACATACGGAAGATATGGGACTAAAAAAGTCCTATATATAAGATTTACTTTGATTGGGCTTATAAATAAATTGGACCGATTATGTCAATCCAATAGGTGTCTCGACATTGTCAGATTGTTTGTCTACAGTTTTTAAATTGAGTAAAACTTGATACTGGGGCCTTGACGGCGTGACGTGGATCACGATATTTTAAGAAATTGAGGAGATCATAATGTCGTCCATGGGAACTGCAAGCGAAAAGAGGAAACGGGGTCCCAAGCCCTCGGGCCTCGGGCAAAGCGGTCTCATCGCACAGATCTACAGCCTCCTGCGCAGCCGACCTGGTGCAGCTTTCTCCGCAGCGCGGGTCGCGAAGCTGTTGGACTGCCCCAAGAGAACCACAACGGTCTCCATGCTTCTCTCCCGACTTCATCACGCTGGCATGGTCGACCGGCCCCAGATGGGCATCTACGCCTATCAGGGGGCCATCACCACTCCACTCTTCGATACGAGTCTCTACACGAAACATTGAGCAGCGAAGCCAGGGGCACGCGAAAACGGCCGACAGCGGTTGCAACGCCATCGACCGTTCCAAAGACACCAGCAGCTGAGAGCTTTTCCTCAACCTGCGGATCAGAATGACCCCTGGTGGTATTACGCGAAGTCACCAAGAGTATCGGCTCTCAGGTCTCGGAGTCAATCTGGTCCGCCCTTTTCGAAGGACGTCGTAACCATGATCACGCCGATCCCTCCCATCCCGGTGGCTGCGCCTCCGGGGTTCAGGTGGATCTTCTGCGTGAGCTATGTTCACTGGCGCTCCAAGAAGCGTGTCTTCCGTAAGAACGGTGGGTACTTCCGCTTCTTGGTCCGTGCAGCGTAGCTCAGCAGGACATCCCTCTCACACCGTGCAGGGGCCCCTTAACGGGGGCCCCGACTCCGCCGCTTGCTACTCCGGCTTCGTGCGTTACGTCGTCGGGTCCCTGAAATACAACCAACTTACGGAAGTCCTCATGTCTAAAGTCACCATCAATCTCAAAGGAAAATCTGGCTCCATCTATCCCTTCACCGTCTACGAGATGGGATCGGACCTCACTCCGAAGGACGTCGACTTCAAGGAGGCGGCTGGCCTCTACTCGTTCTTCAAGAAGAACCCCGATGGAGGTACCTATCGAGTCACTTACATCGGCCAAACCGAAGACCTCTCAAGTCGCCCCAGTCCTGCCCATCACAAGGCCGATGCAATCAAGAAGCATGGGACCACTCATGTGGGTCGACATTGGGTCGACACGAAGAAGGCGCGAGATTTCGCCGAGAGCGACTTGATCGAAAACTACAAACCCCCTTGTAACGATCACCTCAAGTAAGAGGAAGTCGGCAGGCTGATTCTCCTATCAACCTGCCGACCAACTCCTAACTATTACCGCCGATCCACAGTCAGTGCCCCCACGACAGGCAATTTCGGGACGGACGGCCTCCCCACCAGTCATCGTGACGATTCAGCCTGGGGTTAGTTGAACGAAGCCGCTGCGCGGCGGGGGACGGTCATCCAGGCAGCCCGGTCGATAAAGACGGCTAGCGCGGAAGGGTGAAAGCAGGCCCCTTGGTCATCGCGGTGTATGGAGCACCGCCAGATGACCAAGGGGGTACTGC
>CAIYNT010000284.1 GCA_903927605.1 uncultured Holophagaceae bacterium | reverse complement strand
GGGCCACAAGGACGTGGCCACGACGATGATCTACACCCACGTCTTGAACAAGGGCGGCCGGGGTGTGAGCAGCCCGCTGGATGGGTTGTGATTCTACGGCGGCTAAAGAGGGGACCCTCACGCGGCCCATCCTGGGGCCGCGCCCTTCGGGCCATCGCGCAGAGCGCGACGGTGGCCCTCCGCTCCTGCTCCGGGTTCACCCACGTCCTGAACAAGGGCGGCCGGGGTGTGACCAGCCCGCTGGACGGGTTGTAATTCTACGGCGGCTAAAGAGGGGATCCTCACGCGGCCCATCCTGGGGCCGCGCCCTTCGGGCCATCGCACAGGGCGCGACGGTGGCCCTCCGCTCCTGCTCCGGGCTCACCCACGTCTTGAACAAGGACGGCCGGGGTGTGACCAGCCCGCTGGATGGGCTCTGAGGCCCTTTCCAGGGGATTCACCACGAAGACCACCAAGACCGCGAAGGGAAACGGATTGGTTCGTGGTCTCCCCGCCTGCTCGGTATCGGCGAAGCCGCTCCACGAGACAGACTGAAATTTGTGGTAGAGCTGGTTTGGCCTCGAACAGGAATAGGATCAATCCATGCATGTGTCCGATCCAAGATTTCGCAGGTTGGTGGACGAGGCGCTGGCGCGGATCCCCGCGGAGTTCCGGCCGTACTTGGACGGTGTCTCCGTGGTCATCGAAGACTGGGCGCCGGACGCGCTGCTGGATGAGCTGGGCGTCCCGGAGGACGAGACCCTCTACGGCCTTTATTCGGGCCATGCGCTGACCCGGGGCCCGCGGGAATCCGGCGAGCTGCCGCCCCGCATCACGATCTACCGTGGGCCGCTGGTGGAGGGCTGCCGGGGCGAGGAGGAGCTGCGTGAGGCGATCGCCACCACCGTCATCCATGAAATCGCCCACCACTTCGGCATCAGCGAGGCGCGGCTGGAGGAGCTGGGCTGGGGGTGAGGGTGGAGATTGGAGTCTGGGGACCGGAGACTGGAGACCGGAGGTACGGATCCCTGCTGCGCCGCTCAGCGGCGCGACCTCTAAGTTCGGCGCCGACCCATCTGAACGGCCCAAAGGCAATACTGGCGTGGCCCGCAGGGTCACCCAGAAAGCCGTACCTCCGGTCTCCAGACTCCAGCCTGATTCCAATCCCTACAGCGTCTTCAGGATGGCTTCGCGCTTCTCCTGGTATTCGGCTTCGCTGATGAGGTTCTCGTCCCGGAGGCGCTTGAGGGTCCGGAGACGCTGGGCCTTGGCCTCGTAGGCGGCGTCCTCACCGGTGGCAGTGGTCCCCTTGGGCGAGGCCGCGGGCGCGGGAGTTGCCGCCACGGTGGGGGCAGGGACCGGAACAGCCGGTGCCGTCAGGACCGGGGCGGCGACCTGCACTGGAACTACGGTTGCAACGGGGGCGGCCAGGGCAGCAGGGGACGGGGCCTGGACCGCCAGCGGGAAAGTCAGCCAGTCGGGCCGCAGGCGCGTGGCCTGGGGGGCCTTGAGCAGTGCCGCGGAGGCCGTCTTCCGGGAACCGTAGGCGAAGCGGGGCTCGAGGTTGTCGACCAGGTACTGGTCCATGAAGTCCAGCCGGGCATCGTGGACGATGAGGTTCAGGGCCCCGTCCCGCACGAAGAGCCGCGCGGTGAGGGCCGTGGCCCGCTCCAGGAGGCTGGCCATGAACCCGCTTTTGGGGCTGTGCTTGCTGGTGCTCAGCAGGATCAGGTCTTCGCCGGGCTGGGCCAGGGCGAAGGCCTCGCTCAGGGCCGCCGAGAGCTCCTTCAGCTCGTCCTTGCCGAAGAGGGGGACATCCTGTCCGGTATCCCGGGCCTGCACGCGGGCGAGGAGGGACTGGAGGGCTTCCGGGCTGAGGGCGACGGGCTGGGCGTTGGCCGGTGCGCCGGGTTCGGCGGGCACCAGTTTCACCCAGGTGAAGTTGGCGATCTTCCACTGGGCCTGGTCGGTGGCGGCAGCCCAGACGGCGGTCGGGGCCAGGGCCAGCAGCAGCATCCGGAACATCCATCCCCTGTGTCGCATCTGTTTTTCTCCTGGGAGCATCTCCAAAGCATAGCGGAAGGACCGGCAAGGAATTCCGGGGCAACGGGATCTCGGGCCTCGGTATGCTGTCCGATCCGGCACCCGGGGCCGGTCGGGGTCCACCGAATGCTCAAGCGCTTCTGGTCCACACTCAAGGGCAGCTTTGCTAGTTCCGTGCTGGCGGCCAATGCCGTGGCCATCTGCTCCGGGATGATCCCGGTGGCGCTGGTGAAGCTGGCGCTGCCCTTCGGCGTGGTCCGCCGCGGGTCGGATCGGGTGCTGAATGCCCTGGCCGAGGGCTGGATCGCCGTGAACGGCTGGTGGATGGCCCTGGTGCAGCGCATGCACTGGGACGTGGCGGGCCTGGAGGGGCTGCGGCGCAAGGGCTGGTACCTGGTGAGCAGCAACCACCAGAGCTGGGTGGACATCCTGGTGCTGCAGAAGGTCTTCCACCGCCGGGTGCCCTTCCTGAAGTTCTTCCTCAAGCGGCAGCTGCTCTATGTCCCGGTCATGGGCCTGGCCTGGTGGGCGCTGGACTTCCCCTTCATGAAACGCCGGAGTGGCAGCCGCTCATCGGATCTGGCCACGGCCCGGAAGGCCTGCGAGAAGTTCCGCCAGATCCCCACCTCGGTGATGAACTTCCTCGAAGGCACCCGGTTCAGCCGGGCGAAACGCGACGCGCAGCAGTCGCCCTACCGCCACCTGCTGAAGCCCAAGGTGGGTGGCCTGGCCACGGCGCTCTCGGCCATGGGGGAGCGCTTCGATGCGCTGCTCGACGTCACCATCGTCTACCCGGAGGGCGTGCCCAGCTTCTGGGACCTGCTGTCGGGCAAGGTGCGGCAGGTGGTGGTCCGCGTGCACGAGCGGGAGATTCCGAAGGACCTGCTGGGCGGCGACTACGAGGGCGATCCCGCCTTCCGCGCCCGTATGCAGGCCTACGTGCAGGCCATGTGGGCCGAGAAAGACGCCCGCATCGAAGAGATCGTGCTGTCCCTGCGGACTCCGGCCGGAGCCTAAGGAGAGTGGGGACTCGACTCAATGAAATACAGGAACGCAGAGGACGCAGAATTCCCACCGAGGACACAGAGTGGACCGTGAGTCGTCATGAGGATCCAGCCCGTGCTTTGAGAACGGACGATCCAGGCTTGATCGGTGTTCATCGGTGGTAAGCATTTCGTTTCCTGCTTATCGGCCACACTCAGCCTGAAAACACCCAACCGCAGATGACGCAGATGACGCAGATGACGCAGATGACGCAGAAAGAGCCTTGGGTCCACAGATTTCACAGATTCACACAGATTGAATAACCGGAGCCGCTGGGCCACTCGGGGGAGTCGCTGCCTGGGCATGGGCTTCAGTGGGGGCGCCGGGGTCGCACCGTTTGATGCGCGGGGACCCGGCGCCCCCACTGACCTCCGGCGATGCCGGAGGCCGCCTGTGGCGGGCCCTTGCGTGTTGAGTCGGCGCCCATCTGTGCCATCTGTGGAATCTGTGGTTTCAGCTTTTGATCTTGAAAGGCCTGGGCTGAGCCTCACCGATAATCGGGTTTCGTTTTTTCCATCGGCCGTGGCTTCTGCCACCGGCGCTTTTCTCTCCGTCTTCTGTGTGAACTCCGTGTCCTCTATGTTCCGATTTTCGTGTTGAATCACGTCAGCATCAGGGTGCCGAAGGGGCTGCCGAGCATCGGTGGGAGTCCGGGCTCGCGCCCTTCGTAGAGGCCCGCCAGGCCTGCGTCTGGATGGCGCTTGGCCTCGGCGGGAATGGTGAGGCCCTGGAAGCAGACGCGGGCGGCCAGGTTGGCGATGAGGGCCGCCTCGTCACCGGCCACCGCCTGCTCGGTGCGGAAGGCCCGGGACACGACCTTGTGGTGGCTCAGGCGCTTGTGCAGCCGCAGGAGGAGGCCGGCGTAGGTGTCGCTGGGGAGGGCCATCCCCAGCCGGTCCAGGCGGTCCAGGGTGGCGAAGGCATGGAGCTGCACCTGGACGGGCAGCGCGGCGTGCCCCTCGACCTGCAGCCGCTCCTGGAGGGCGCTGAAGCTGGCGAGGGCGGATGGGAGGCGACCCTTGGTGAAGCCCGCGGCGTGGGCCAGGTGGGCGCCGAACAGCAACCGGGTGCCGCGGTCGCCCAGGTTGTAGGGGGCCGCGTGGGCGGACTCCATCACGGCCTCGAAGGCCTGGCGGACGAAGCGCTCCATGAGGATGCCCGGGGCGAAGTTGCGGGCCCGGGCCGCATGCGTGATGGCCAGGCCGAGGCGCACGAACTGGCCGTCGGCGATGCGGGTGTCCTGCAGCAGGTCGGACTGGACGCGGTGGACGGCTTCGTACATGCGGGTCCGCAGGTCCAGCTGCTCGTCCCCTCCGGCGAGGTTGCCATCGGCGAGGAAGAGGTCCACGGCGTAGGGCAGCAGCCAGCCCGAAGCAGCCAGGGAGCCCGGCACCAGGGGTCGCATGCGGGCCCCGAGGGCATGCAGGCGCTCCCGGTTGCACCACAGGTAGGCCCGCTTGGGCTCCTCCCGGGCGGCGCGCAGGAGGCGTACCAGGACGGCGATCTTGGCCCGGAGGGAATGGAGCTCGGCAAAGCTGGCGACCCGCTCATAGGCCTCCAGGAGGTTCTCGTAGCCGGAGACCAGGGCCGAGGGCTGCTCGCCCCGGGCCATGCCCTCCAGCAGGAAGGCCAGCAGGCTGGCCGGATCCTCGCGGAAGTGGGCGGAGCTGGCGCTGCGGTGGGTGAGCGGCCCGAAGGCGGTCTGGAGGGCTGCTTCGAAGGACTCCAGGACGGCGGCCTCGGGCAGGGCGGCCTCACCGGCGCGGGTGAGGGTGAAGAAGCCGACCGGCTCCACCAGGGTGCCCGGCGGGGCCTGCTTCTGCAGCAGGTCGATTTCGCGGTCTGTGTCCGCCAGGCGGTCCAGGCACTCCCGTCCCTCCACCTGGAGATACTCCTGGATGCGATCCAGGTGGGCGGTGACTTCTTCGGGGCCCTTCACTCCGCGGACCTGGAGCTTCAGGTGGTCCAGGAGGTCCAGCAGCCGTACTACGTCCGGGTCGTCGGGACCCGGGCGCGGCGGGGCGCCGTGGGGCAGCAGGCCTGCGAGGCGGGACCGGGGGGCCATTCGACGCTGCAGGCGGTCGGCGCAGCCCCGGGCCTCCAGGATGAGACGGTGAGTCTCCTGTTGCGCCTCGTAGCGGTGTTCCAGGCTCGCCTGCTTGGGCCGCTCATCCTTCTGGATCACGCCCTGGGCGATCAGTTCATCGAGTCCCTCTTGGCCGATGGCCTCCAGACGCAGCGTCTCGGCGGCGGCCAGGAGCTTGAGGTGGTCGAGCCAGGTCGGGGTCGGTTCCATGGGTGGTCGGGCAGATTCCAGGCAGGCGCAAGGGGCGCTGGCATGTCATCGGCGGGGATCAAAAGAATCCCAAGAACGGTACTTTGGGCCTGGGCCGCAGTTGCGCACCCTGCGCTCTCTGCGGTGAATCCATTTCCCTGATGTCTCGACGGATCAAAAAAGAACGGACCCAGCCAAGAGGCCAGGTCCGTTCCGGGGATCGGGATTCGACCTACCCGTTCGTCTTGACGAACTGCTCCATGAACTCCACGAGGGTCTTCACGTTGTCCACGGTGACGGCGTTGTAGGTGCTGACGCGGATGCCGCCGATGTCGCGGTAGCCCTTCAGGCCGATCATGCCGGCCTTCTTGGCCTCCTTCACGAACTGGTCGTCCAGTTCGGGGGTGGGCAGGAAGAAGTCCACGTTCATGAGGCTGCGGTGGCTCTTCTCGGTGACGAAGCCCTTGTAGAAGCCGCTGTGCTTGTCGATGCAGCCGTAGAGCAGTTCGCCCTTCTTGCGGTTGCTGGCCTCGATGGCCTTGAGGCCACCGATGCTCTTGTTGTAGGCCAGCACGTTGCGCAGGATGTAGATGCCAAACGTCGGCGGAGTGTTGTAGAGGGAATTCTTCTCCGCGTGGATCTTGAAGCGCAGATAGCTGGGCAGGTCCTGGGCCTCGCACATCTGGAGGAAATCCTCGCGGATGATGGTGAGCGTGACGCCGCTGGGGCCCAGGTTCTTCTGGGCGCCGCCGTAGATGAGGCCGAAGGGGCTCACATCAAACGGACGCCACATGAAGTCGCTGCTCATGTCGCAGATGTAGGGCACGTTGCCGACTTTCGGGAACTCGTGCCACTGGGTGCCTTCCACCGTGTTGTTGGAGGTGAAGTGCACGAAGGCGCTGTCGGGCCCGACCTTGAGCTCCTCGGCGAAGGGCAGGCGGCTGAACTTCTGCTCCTTGGTGCTGGCGGCCACGCGCACGCGGTCGCCGGCCACGAGCTTGGCCTCCTTGGTGGCCTTCTCGGCCCAGTTGCCGGTGACGATGTAGTCGGCCTTCTTGTCGTTGCGCAGCAGGTTCAGGGGGATCATGCCGAAGCTCAGGTGGGCGCCGCCCTGGAGCATGAGCACGGTGTAGTTCGAGGGCAGGCCCATCAGCTCCTTGGTGAGGGCGATGGCCTCCTCGTGCACCGCGTCGTACTCCTTGGCGCGGTGGCTGATCTCCATGACGGACATGCCAGTGCCCGCAAAGTCCAGCAGCTCTTCCTGGGCGCGCTCCAGGGCGGGCAGGGGCAGGCCCGCGGGGCCGGCGTAGAAGTTGATCACGCGATGAGTCATGGGAACCTCCGAAAGAATTGAACCGCGAATGGCGCGAAGGGGCGCGAAGGAAAGCCAGCTGCGGGGGTCAATTGGAAAGGACCAGTCGCATCCAGTCCAGTTTAGGGGCTCCGAAGTTGGCGAAGATGGCCAGGGAGTGGCCAGTGGCCTTCAGGTAGTGGAGGGCCTGGGCCCGGTCTGCATCACTGAGGGCCTTGATGGCCTTCAGTTCGAGAATGATTTGACCATAAACGAGAAAATCCGCCTGGTAGGTATGGGGAAGGAGGTCTCCTTTGTAGGTCAAGGCAATGGGTACTTCCGGCTGGAAGGGGATATCACGGCGACGGAGTTCGAGGGCCATGGCGCCGGCATAGACCGCCTCCAGGAATCCATGACCAAGTACTGAATGGACCTCCATGGCCGCACCCACGATGGCAAACGCCTCGTCCTTGTACAGGAGGTCTTCCTTCGTGTTCATTCGCGTCATTCGCGGTTTCAGGCCTTGAAATCCTTCAGGATCAGCACGACCTCGTCGCCGATGCGGCCGAGGTTCTCTTTGGAGCTCGCGCCCAGGTGCGGGGACATGATGACATTGGGGGCGCTGAGCAGCGGACAGTCCGCCGGGGGCGGGTCGCTGGGCCACACGTCCGTGCCGTAGGCCCGGAGCTTGCCGCTGTGGAGGGCGGCGGCGAGGTCGGCGTCGTTCACGCACTTGCCACGGCCGGTGTTGATGAGGATGGCGCCGTCCTTCAGCTTGGCGAGGAAGGCCGCGTTGACCATGCCGCGGGTCTCGTCCGTGAGCGGCAGGTGCATGCTGATGACGTCGGCTTTGGCCGCCAGCTCGTCCAGGCTGACGAGCCGCGCGATGGGGTGTTCCTTCAGGTAGGGATCGTAGGCGATCACCTCCATCCCGAAGGCCTGGGCGCGCTTGGCCACCTCGGTGGCGATGTTGCCGGCGCCGACGAGGCCCAGCGTCTTCTTGAACAGCTCGGTGCGCTTGAGCTCATTCTTGAGGAACTGGCCCGCCTTCATGGACGTGTGGGCTTCGACCAGCCGGGCGGGGATGGCCACCATGAAGGCCATGGTCAGCTCCGCCACCGCCACGCTGCTGGCCCGGGGCGTGTTCATGGCCTGGATGCCCTTCTCGGCGCAGAGCTTCTTGTCCACGTTGTCCATGCCCACGCCGCCGCGGATCACGAGCTTCAGGTTCGGGGCCTTGGCGAGGAGGTTGGCATCGACCTTGGTCTTGGAGCGGACGAGGAGGACCGTGGCCTGGGGCAGGGTGGCCAGGTCGCTGCTGACCTCGCCGAAGGCGGCGAGGCGTTCCGGCAGCTTGGCGTCGAAAGCGTCGGCGATGAGGATGTGCATGGGGACTCCTGATGAACCACGAAGACCACTAAGACCACGAAGAACTGAATGGGAGATGATGTTTCTTCTCTTCGTGGTCTTCCTGTCTTCGTGGTGAATGTTTTAGCCTTCGTACATCCGGACCAGTAGTCCGGAGCGCAGTTTGGGTTCAAACCAGGTGGACTTGGGAGGCATGACCTGGCCGGCATCGGCCACGGACATGAGCTGGGTGAGGGAGGTGGGATGGACCGCGAAGGCCACGGCGTAGCCTTCCTTCACGCGGCGCTCCAGCTCGTCCATGCCGCGGATGCCGCCCACGAAGTCGATGCGGGTGTTGGTGCGGGGGTCGTCGATGCCGAGGATGGGGTTGAGCAGGTTCTCCTGCAGGATGCTCACATCCAGGCCCCGCACGGGATCGTCGGCAGGGAAGCTGCCCGGCTTGGCCTTCAGCTCGTACCAGGTGCCGCCCAGGTACATCCCGAAGGTGGTGGGCGCCTGGGGAGCCCGGTGGGCTGAGGGGGCGACGTCGAACTTCT
>CAIYNT010000283.1 GCA_903927605.1 uncultured Holophagaceae bacterium | reverse complement strand
TTAAGAGTCAGATGCTCTACGGTCCAATGGGCCTACCGATAGTCCTCTTTCATTTTTCCAGCGATCCACTCCGTGACCTTTGTGTAATCCACCTCTCCGGTTACGAAGTTCCAGGAACCGGTTTTCGTCCCTTCCCGTGTGGCAAAAGCCAATAGATTCTTGGTCTGGGCGTCATAGAGGTAGCTGCCAACCTTATCACCATGCTTGGGATCTATGAGCCTAGTGGTAATCAAGGCGTAGCAGCGATTGGTCTTTGGGTCATATCTGGATGTGACGTCCTGCGCGATGGCCGGGCCATGGGCCATATCACTCTCCAGCTTGGTGGCTAATTCCCCGCATTTGGTACGAAGGGTGAATACCTCTGTGGCCGATGGGGGGCGGAATTCTGGAGGCAGCTCTTGCTTTGCCTCCTTTCCTATTTGACCACAGCCAATGGGCGCCACGACTACGGCGATAGCCATAACGCCACGGAAGTCCAAGTGCCCTCCAAATGTGGCTTCATGGTAACCATAGTTTGCCATGCAAACGCTATAGTCCCTGAAGGCCCTAGGGTCTCATAATCCCGAGGTCTGGTTGCTGATCGCCTCTTCACCGTAGTAGCGTCTGCGGTCATACGGCCTGGTCAGGAACGCATCCATCCACCCGTCGAATGTCCCCTTGTCGAGGTTCCCGAGTTCGATCTGCTTCAGGATGCACTTCGCGATCATGCACAGCCGCGCCGCCTCGACCTTCTGCTCCTTTTGTGACTTCCTTGGCGTCAGGAGCATGGCCAACTCGCGTTTCTCGGTCTTCAGTTTTTCCTGAAGGTCTTTGGCCGCCTTTTCCAGTTCGGCTAAACGCTCAGCCTTCTTGGCCCGGCGCTCTTCCAGGGTAGGCATCCTGCGTGTTTTCCTTGTCTGCTCATCGCTCATCGTAGCTCCATTGACCATTGACGAGATTACACCTTTTCGCCTTTCGGAGTCAAGTGCGCTACACTCGGAGCGTCAGGTCTTTCTCGTTTGTCCCCAAGGACAAAAGCCCGGTTATACGTTGACCCCTGATCGCTACGCTCCAGGTTTCAACGTATTCCGGGTCCCTCGGTGGCGAGCCACCGAACCACCTTTTTCCCATTCGCGCCCTTTCCCTACAAGGCATCCCGTTGCGCTCTGCCCCCGTCCAGCCCGCCTCGGCCACTCCCACCTACCGGTGTGAGGTGTCCGTGACGAGTAGGACTGACCAGCTTGCGTCCGGCGAGGTTCCCAACGCGGTGGCTGCTGCCGCCTACCGCTCCGGCACTCGTCTGGTTGATCTCGCTGGCCGGGTCCACGACTACCGCCCACGCGCCGAGCGGATCGTCCACACGGAAATCGTCCACCCTGGGCTTGTGCCCGAGTGGGCCGATGATCCACAGGGCCTATGGGAGCATGTCGAACTAGCCGAGAACCGCAAGGACGCCCAACTCTTCCGCGAGTTCTGCCTGACCTTGCCCTACGGCCTGACCTGGGAACAGCAACTGGCCATGGTCATGGAGTTCGTTCAGACCGAGTTGATCAGCAAAGGCATGAGTGCCCAAGTGGATCTGCACATGCCCAAGATCACCGACGAGGATGAGCCCAACCCGCACGCCCATGTCACAACCCCTCTCCGACGACTCACTGACCAAGGATTCGACAAGACAAAGGACCGCACCTGGAACAAGCAAGACCTGGTCGAAAAGTGGAGGAAAGCCTGGGAGGTCATCGAGAACAAACACATGGAGGCCGCTGGTCTCCCTGGTCGGGTGGACTGCCGGACCAACCTTGAGCGTGGCATCGAACGCCCAGCAAGGAACCTCACCAGGGCCGCCTACAACATGGAGCGGGTTGGACGACCCTCTCTTGAAGGTGCCCGGATGGCCGAAGACATGCGGCGAGCGGAGGAGCTTGCGGCGCGGGTCGCTGAACACGAACGACAGCTACAGGAGATCGCCTATGAAATCGCCAGCCTTGAAGGCCCTGGAAGCCGCCAGGAATCCATCACCACCCTCACGCCACTCCAGCGCCGGGAACGCGCCCTTGAGGTCGCCACACGCACCTGGCGGCTCACCGGACGATGGCCTCATCAGAGACCCGGAGCCGGATCCGGCGAGCAGCAATCCGGACTCTCCTTCCGACCCTGGCTCAAGCGAAAGCCAATCGTGGACACCCCCAGCTCGGCGGGTCACGGCCGACGACCTGGCCACGCTGTCCCCGGAGCAGATCCGCTTGCAGCGAGAGGCCTACGGCCTGCTGATCCTGTCCAACAGTCCGGAGTACCGGAAGCAGCTTCCGTTTCCGGCCAGTTGCTACCAGAAGCAGATCGACGTGTTGATCCAGGTGGGCACCGAGCGGAAGGCCGCCTTGAAGAACCCCGACGGGAACGCGCAGACCGCGAACCACCTCAAATCGACAGCGGAGATGCTGGAGGCGGCCGAGGCCCTGGTGGAGTCATGGAAGGACCGGAACCTCTGGGCGATCCCTTGCGAAGAACCGAACAGCACCGACCTGCCATACGGTCTGGTCTGGATGTCGCTGCCCGATGGCTCGATACCGCTCCGG
The DNA here is from genome assembly GCA_903927605.1 of uncultured Holophagaceae bacterium. Next base: position 2,546 of record CAIYNT010000283.1, on the reverse strand, counting down.
CACAGCCAGTGGTGGACCGAGGATCCAGTGATTCACTGGCCCGGACCATTGCTGACAGTGACCATGGATCCTTTCCCCGTCCACCCGGACCTCTGGATCGACGTGGGCCTGGGGGCCGTGCTGTTGAGGCGAGTCTTCGAGGCGGAACTGGCGGAACGGGCCTCCTGATCCCTGGAAAGGCCTGGTCCTACGCGGACCAGGATCTCGCTCGCGTTTTCGGGAAGAAGCCCCAGGGCCCCGAGATCACTCGGGCGTTTGGCGAGGACCACTTTGCAGTTGCCGCCAACGACCCCCTGCTGCGGGCCTATTGCCGGGATCCCCTGGCCACCACCGGGGTGATGGTTTCCCTGCAAGAGTTCCACCCTGGGCAGGACACCGACGAGATGCACCACAGTGACGTGCAGCGTGTGGCGCAGCATGGAAACCTTCGCGGCCTACTCTGGCGGGAATCCGCCAAATCGGGGCTGCTCCTGCCCGAATACCAGGAGATCCACCTACCCGCACCCTCGGAGCTTGGAATGGCGGATCGTCCCACGCAGCGCCCCATCATCCTCGCACCTGATGGACGCCCGGCCTCTGAATGGGTCAAAGAGGCCGTTGATCGGGCCAAACGGAAGCCCCAGATCGTGGTCTCCGAGTTGCCCGCCGAAGAGGCCGAATACCGCCGAATGCGGCCGCTCAGAACACCCGAGAAAGTCACTGTGGAGCCCGAGAAGGATGACGATGGGGGTGGTGCCACCCCAGAGCCTGGTGGGGGCGGATCCACCCCTGTTCCTACGCCGCCCAAGAAAAAAGGTCACTCCAAGGGCAGGCCAAGGCTCCCTGTTCCGCCGCACAAGAAGCGGCCCCAAGACCAAGACCGTTAGGGCCTTTCCATACCGGACGAGAACTCCTGACTTCGAGCAAGCTCAGCGGAGCCTTGATGACCATTTGGGACTTACCTTGGTCCCAAATGGGACTATCCTAGTGGTGGAGGTCACCATGACTACCGCTCGATCCATCGCGCCTTCTCCCGAGGTCCCCTTCCATGGCGGCAGGCAGGACAATGTTCGTCTTCTTGAGGGGGTGCCAGTGCTGGAACTCCTGGGGGCGTGTCGGAAGCTCGGCGAATTCTGGGGGTTGGGACCGGATGTGATGGCCAATTTGCTGGCCACCTCGCGAACCACTTGGTTTCGCTGGGTAGAGATGGCGGACGCCTCTCGTGGCGAGCCGCTTTGGACCCCAGATCAGCGGAGCCGGGTGTTTGCTCTACTGAGGATCTTCGAGGCAACTGGGGATCTCCACCAGGCGGAGGAGGATTTTCGTGCCTGGCCGAGGGAGGCTCTTGGGGCCCCAGGTTTCGAGGGGAAGACTCCCTTGGAGGTCATGCAATCGGGCGTGGAGGGTCTCCTCCTTGTGCGCGACTACCTGAATTTCGTCCTCGGCGCCTGGAGTTAGCCTGTGCCAGCCGGAGACTATGCCGTCCTGTATGCCAGGCTCTGTCTGCGTCTTGCTCTTCAGCGGCCAGAGAGCACGCTGGCGCGACTCGGGCTCGTTGGGGTACAGTCGGCGGCGCGGGCAGGGGGAGGCGCGGTTGCAAACCGGACCTTCTGGGGGCGGTTCGACTCTCCTGGCTTCCCAGTGTTGTACGCAGCCGAGGATGTCGAGACTTGCGAGGCGGAGGTGGCGCATCATCTCCGGACGCACTATCTCCGATTCCAGCTAGCGGCTCATCATCAGATCTTCAGGTACAGTCTCCTGGAGTTGCCACTCTCGGGTCGATTCGACGACATCCGGCGGCATTCGACGCCCGGGCTCCAGTCGCCTTCACGGTTGTCCTACCCAGCGGCCCGCCAGTATGCCATTGCGGCGTTTGAGGTGGGCCTGGACGGGCTCCTCTACGACTCTCCCCGGCATCACGGGCCTTGTGTCGCCCGGTTTCTGCCCGGGGGCTTGAGGGTGCCTTATGCGACGATTGGTGCCCGGACCTTCGTTTGGACTGGGAAGAGGCTCGTGCTCCAGTCCTAATTACCAGGCGCTACGCGCCATCCCGTTCCCCTGTCCGACCGCTGGGAAACTCCTGACGTGCGGAAGTGGCGCTTTATGGAACCTCCGGGTCCCCCAGATGACCACGCAGAACCGGGGGAGCGTTCCACAAGGTGCGGAACCCAGGGTGTTCCCAGAAACACGATGGTCCGGGGTTTGTCCCAGGATGACCACGCCTTCCTAGGGGCCGGGTTTCTCCCTAAAGCCTTCGGGGATCTGGGTAGGAACCCCCATGAAAGCGAGGCCAGGCCTGGTTTGTTCCAGGATGACCACGGAATTCGCTCGGCCCCGGCATGTCCGCAGACAGGCTTTCCGAACTTCCGGGGACACCCCGGGCAACCGTCACTGGTTGTTCGGGGGTAAGTAGGGCAGGGGAGCGTTCCACAAGGTGCGGACGTCCAGGGTGTTCCCAGAAACACGACGGCCCCGGTCCCTGGTCCCCCTTCGGGGATCTGGGTAGGAATCCCCGTCAAAGCAAGGCCAGGCCTAGTTTGTTCCAGGATGACCACGCCTTCCTGGGG
>CAIYNT010000282.1 GCA_903927605.1 uncultured Holophagaceae bacterium | reverse complement strand
CGCTTCAATGCAATTGAAGGAAGAGCCTGTTCTTTCTGTCCACGCTGTCCAAGAACCTATTTTTACCCGACTGGGATTAACAGATAGCGGGATCGCTTACCTTCGCCGACTTAAATGTGTATTTCTTACCGTAGATTCAGATCTTTATGTGCATCTCTCCAGAATAGGAGCTAATGTAATTAATTTTAATCATCATAGATCACATCTAAGTAATTCTTTTAAGGCCACTTAAAATTGTTTTTAATTCGATTTAACCTGAAGAATATCATTCATCCTGAGACGCCTAACGAAGAAAGCTAACTGGCCCCGCCTGCACCGGAGCAGGAAGGGGACCCTTGGGTGTTAAGCCGCGTTTGAAACGCGACTTCTCCAAATCCCTCCAGCTTGGGCTCGTGGGTGCGGATCAAATCCAACACGTTCTTGTGTTCGACCCCGGTGCCATCGCTCCGAAGATCAAACCCCTTCGATGGGGCTTCGAAGGGGCTTCGAAGGGGTACTCACCGTTGCGCCAAGAAGGGGCCAGGCCCTAAATAGGACCCCTCGACCTACCCTACTGGCCCAGCGGCGTGGAGAATGGCCTCTATCGAGCTAACCGGCCCCGCCTGCACCGAGGCGGTGAACGAAGCCGAGGAAGCGGAATGAAGAGAAAGAGCGGAAGACAGCGCGGGCGGGGTCCGAGTTGAGCGGAAGGTTATCGCCAGGTTGTGTTCGGGTGTAGGAATATGCCGCCGAAGTACGTGAACCGTAGCGAAAATGCCGCCGAACGGGCTATCGCTTGGCTGGACCCCACCGTGCGGTAGTGCACCTCCATTCGGGGAGGAGGCTTCCAAGGTCGTCCTGGCTCGGGTGTGGACCCGACACCCATCCAGAAGGATTGTGCGAGTCGCCGCCTGAGTATCAATCAGAGCACTGGCACGGCTAGAACCCACACCGGTGCTGATCCTCGCATGGATAACTTCCAGCATCCTGCGTCAGTCCTACATCATCCCCTTAACGGAACTTCCCAGAGGGGAATCAGTTCTGTTCCTGAAACCGGTGCGTGACGCTCCAAACATTCATGTAGGCGTCGTGGCGCTTGCGGTCCTTCACGGTGGCCTTGAAGTTGGGAAAATCGATGGATCGGACGGCGTCTGCAACGGCCAGAGCGACCTTTTCGCGGTCAATCCGGGCGCGGTAGCGGTAATCATTGACTGGCGTCAGCACGACATCGGCGTCCGGGAACACGGCCTGGATATCCCCCTCCTTGCGGGCGCGGACCAGAAGCGTGGAGCCATCGCCCCCCTTATCGACGATGGACAGGAAGGCGTTGTTAAGGAACAGCCACATGGGTCACTCCACATCCTGGGACTGGTAGACGAAGTCCTTGAGGGTGAGATCGGGGAAGGCCACTCTGTGGCTACTCATTAGCACTGTGGCCACAAAGCCAATCATTCGGCCCAGTTGGGGATATAGGGTCTCTTCTTTCTCGGCCCCGAAGTCCTGATCGAACCCCTTGATCATTTCCATCGCCTTGAGCGAGACGGCACAGAGGCCCTCCGACAGGACGAAGTAAAGGTTTTCGTCCGAGCAGTAGTCGGGGTCCAGGTTAAAGGCATGAATGGCCGCATTCCCAAGCTGCTCACGGCTGTTCCAGGTCCCGATGGGTGTAAACCCCGGCTCTTCGCCAGAGAAAATCTGGCAGAGGTGGTGGATGGCCTTGGAAACAGCCTCGCAGGCTTCCTTGTAGCCCTGTCCTTTCGCGAGTGCGACCCGCCTGGCAATCAGGGCCTCAAAGAACGGCTCTAAGAGTCCCTTTATGACGTCTGGACTCCCAAGGTAGTTAGGCTGGACGGCCTGCATCAGGCCAGCAACCATTGGGTCTTCCTGGTTGCGGTCCTCCGGGGTCAGGTGCGCCAACTGGATTACCCTCTCGCTGATCAGGCGCTGGTCCTCCCGGTCGTCCGTGCAACTGTACTGGCCAAGGGTCCGATTGACCTCGGCATGAGTCGCCCGCAGGCCCTCCCCTTCTGGAACGAAGTGAACCTGGGAGATACAGAAACCTGTCCAACTCCGGTGTTCAAAGAGGGTGTCCCCTTCGTAGTATGCGAACCACTTCTGTTCCATCATCCGTGGAATGAATCCCAGCTTTAAGCACTCGGCCTCCTCGCGCGTGAGCTGGATATCCAGGGGGATGGTCACATGTCCCTTCGGCATTGGAAGGGTGATCCAGTGGCACTTCCGTGCTGGCACGATTCCTTGTGCGGCCTGTTCCAAGTCGGCAGGTGAGTCTGGTCGAAACCAACTGGCCCAACTTCCCCATTGCTCGACCAGGGCATCGACCACAGCATGATCCACGGCTTGGTTCAGGTGAGCCTTCAGGTCCTCAAGGGGCACCAGCATGGCCGCCTGGGACTCCCACCCCATGTCCGCCGGGGTGCCGCCGATGCGGCGGGCCAGATAGTAGCGGGTGCGAGACCCGGTCTTGGTGATGTCGATGAGGTGCTCGAAAATTTCGACCTGGAGCCCCGATTCCTCGAAGACCTCCTTGAGGGCCGTGGCTTTCATGTCCATGCCACTGGTCTTGCCCTTGGGGTAGGTGGCCTTGTATCCGCCATAGGCATTGGAGGGGGCCACCAGCCAGGCCCGTCCGTCCGGTTCAACGATCACTGCGCCGCTGGCAGGGGGCATCCCCATAGGATCGAACTCTGGCTCCTTGAAGTCGCAGGACTCAGCGAGGCGCAGCCAGCCACCCCGCTCCTTAGGCGCATCTGCCCAGGGTGCGAACCGGACTCCATGGAGGGCCGCTGGCATGGGGCCATCCGGTACCACCACTGCGGTCTGGTGCGGGTTGTTCCAGGTGGTCAAGGAGGTGGGCTGGTGCGGGTGCATGAGGGGGACGGGTTCATGGTTATTGTTTTTTCGTGGATGGATGGTCATTAAGCCCCTCTTTGTTGTAAATACCAGAACATGCCTGGATGATCACCGATGGCAATGGACAATAGGCGTCCAATCTTTAGTGCTTTTTGTTGTATTAAGTCGATTTTGGACTATTCCCATATGAACTATAGCGTGGCCTCTGAACTCAATTACAGGGGGCCATGGAGAAATCGGTCACATCCGAGGGCTACAAGGTCCTACTTGCCTGCCTCAGGGGAGCCCGAGAGGGAGCAGGTTTAACACAGGCGGAGGTGGCAGATCGTCTCGGACTGTCCCAGAGCCAAGTGAGCAAGTGTGAACGCGGAGAACGACGGTTGGACGTGATCGAGCTTAGGGAATGGTGCGGGGCTCTTGGGATTGGGCTTGCAGCATTCATCAGGACCCTGGAGCGGCGTTTATCCTGATGTCCACCCGATCCAAGAGGGATTGCAGAAACCTTGGTGGGTCTCTGGAAAGCATCCTGAAGGTCGGGATCGAAGCCTCTCTGCTTGGACATCCATGCCGCGTCCAGGAAGCCTGCCTGGACCTCAGTCAGGGCCTCGGTGTGGTTGCCCCTCAGGTGCTCCGCTAAGGTCAGTCGTTCAGCTCCCGCAACTGGAAGCGGCTTCCGGGTGAACCGGCGACCGGCATCAGATCGATCTCCTCAATATCGAAACCCTCGGATTGCAGGCTCTCGCGGGAAAAGGAGATGGCCGCCTCCCGGCTGTCAAAGACCCCGCATTCCGCCTCGCTGTCCGGATCCCAAGTGCCGTTTGGATTAGGGTCTACTTCCAGCAGAATAATCTTCATACACGGTCCTTGTAGTTGATGCCCAATTCTAGTCCGAAACCGGACCCGTCGTCGGCCGAAGCTCCGCCAGGGAACATGAGGATGCCCTGACGTCCCCGCCGCGGGCGGGCGGGCTACCCTTGGTCGATCTTGAAAAAGAACCTTCACGATTCACGCGGCACCGCCCTCTGACGCAAGGGTTCGCGGCATCGGCCTGAGTGCGGCCATCAGCCAGGCCCAGGTAAGGACAAAAAGATGCCTGAGATGGGCGAGGATCTTCCTCAGGTTGTGCCCGGCGGCGCAGAGGATGGCGTTCTGGGCATCTCCGAGCACGCCCTTCAGCCAGTTCCGTCCCAGCTTGCCGTCTGACTTCTGGTGGCCGATCTCGGGCTCGATCCCTGATCTGCGCTTCATCTCCTTCTTCAGCGCCTTGCTGATGCCCTTCCGGCTCCCGGCGATGACCACGCGGCAGATCTCGCTGTCCACGCCGTGGCCCTTGTACCCGCGATCCACATGGCACCGCTTGGGCATCAGCCCTGTGAGCCGCTCGATCTGCTCCAGTTGCTCCTCTAGCGTGTGCCCGTCGAACGGATTGCCCGGCAGCGACATCGCGCCCACCGCGAACCCGCCCCACGCCGTCGTCGCCAGGCTGGTCTTCACCCCAAACTCGTAGGGCCGATGGGCCTTTCCCTTGGCGATGCATTCCACTTCCGGCGCACTCATCGAGTAGACCTTGCCCTTGGTCTTCCTCTCCTGGGTCAGCACCAACTCCGCGAGAATGAGCGTCCCCTTGTGTTTTGCCCATGCCTCATCGCTCAGCTTCCGCTCCAGATCCCGTTGCACGCGGCCCGCGTAGGTTTTCAGCTTCCGGCGCTCACCTGCTGCACGCTTGAAGTGCTTCGCCTTCATGTATCGCCCATGCATCAGGAACGCCGACTTTGCCAGATCCCGGTGGCTCTGCCGCAGCTTCGTCCCCGTCTCGTCCGCCACCCGCAGCAGATGGTGCAGCACCTTCCTGAATAGCCTTGCGTCCGTCGGATGCTCCACCGCCTTCGGCTGCACCGTCGTGTCCACCACAACCACCTGCATCTGCTTCGGCGTGATGGTGCGTGTTCTCAGGCCCGCCTCGATTGTGAGCTTCAGGATTCGCTCCACCCCTTCCTTCCCGATCCGCTTCCGCCAGCGCGAGATCTGCGAGAAGTCCACCGGCAGCTCGTGCTGAAAGAACTCCTCCCCGCAGAAATACTGCCAGTACGGCCGCTCGGGCCATTCCGCCACCACCTGCTCATCCGACAGACCAAAGGTGTGCTGCAACATCACCAGCCCCGCCATCGTGCGGATTGGAATCCCTGGGCGGCCTGTCTTCTCTGAATACAGCGGCCCAAACGATTCCGCCAGCCCATCCCAATCAATCGCCTCCGCCAGGCGGACCAGCTCGTGCTCCATTCGCAGCATCAGGTCCAGCCGCCGGTCCTCCAACAGGCCCTGCGCGTGGGTCTTTACCTTCTCTTTTGGCCGCATCTGTACACCGGATTTAGCGGGGGCACCCCTGCCAATCTGGTGTTTCGGATACCCCATTTGTTCCCTCAAACTATTGCCAATTATCAGGTTGAGGCTTTTTCAAGACCGACTACCCTTGGGGTCGAATGTTGGCACTTCGAATTCAAAGGCTTCGACGATTCTAGTCCACGCGCCCCTGTCAGTGGGCGGATCTGACCAAGACGCAATTCGGACGCCATTAATCTCCTCAGGCATCGGCCCATCAGATACAACAGTGGCTGTCTTCTAGTGGTCCGTCCAGGCACTCAGGGGAGTAAGCATTTGCGTATACTTTATGGGAATTGGCCCGTTTTCATTGCCCGGCCCTGGATGAAATTTCAAAAAACTTTCCTCAATATATATCTTCTCAACGCTTGGATCATCCACTACCGGATTGGACAATTGGAGTCAAACCGGCAATCAAATTTTCAGATAACTCAATAACTCGCACCGTCATGATGTATACGACACTCAGGTTGGAGTAAAATGGAACTTTTAAAACGCCTTAGACTTAGTAATATTTACGAGAAGAACATAGGTCAGTTGTGTTGAGTCATGTTTCGGACAATGGCTTCCATGACGGGAGGACAGACCCCGTTTCCAAGCTGCATGATTTGCTCCCGTCTGTTCCCAAGGAGATGGTAGTTGTCGGTGTCGTTGAAACCCATGGCCCTCCGGAGCTCAGGCACCTGGAGCATTCGGAAATAGGGTGTCCTACGGCGCCAAGTGACCAGCCCGAATCGGTCGAGTGTGGTGATGGTCCTTAAGGGGCGATCTAGGGCCTGCCATCCCCCGGAGGCATCCGAGCCGTAGTAGACAATGAGGAAGGGGTTGTAT
>CAIYNT010000281.1 GCA_903927605.1 uncultured Holophagaceae bacterium | reverse complement strand
GCCATCCAGGATGACGGAGCAGGCACCGCACTCGCCCTCCCCGCAACCCTCCTTGGTGCCAGTGAGGCCGAAGTCCTCGCGGATCACGTCCAGCAGTCGGGCCATGGGATGAACGAGGGCCTGGCGCGCCGCCCCATTCACCGTCAGCTTCAGAAGGATTTTCTGCGTGGTCATCTCAGACTCCTTCCACCAGGTCCATCAGGACCTCGGGCGTCATGGGTACCTGTCGCGGTGTGATCTGGAGTGCGTGCTGAACAGCGTTAAGCAGGGCCGGCGCCGGGCCGTCCATGGGCAGTTCCCCGATGCCCTTCGCCCCGCCGGGACCGTAGGCGTAGGGGCGCTCCTCGAAGAAGACACGGATGCGCGGCAGGTCCACCGCCGTGGCGATGAGGTAGTTGCTCATCTGGTGGTTGGCCATGCTGCCCTGGCGCCAGATCACCTCCTCGTTCAGGCCCCAGCCGATGCCCTGGGCCACGCCGCCTTCGATCTGCCCAGCGGCGAGGGTGGGATTGAGCACGCGGCCCACCTCTTGCACGGCCACGAAATCCGCCACCTGGGTCTCGTAGGTCACCAGATCAATGCGCAGGTCGGCCGCGTAGCAGGCCCAGGCGTAGGTGGCATAGGCGTCGCCACGATAGGTGGTGTCATCCCACTCCACGAAGTCCGGTTTCTGGTACTGGCTCTCGGTGCGCAAGGCTCCGTGCTGGGCCACATAGGCCCGGATGGCGGCCGCCACGTCCCCGTCCTGGAGAAGCCCGGCATCCAGGAGGGTCTTGCGCATGGCCAGAGCCGCGTCCTGGATCAGCTTGCCCACCACCTGGGTCGTCCGGGAGGCCACTGTGGGGCCACTGTTGGGCACCACGCCCGTGTCCGGGGTGGCCACCACGATGAGGTCCAAGGGCGCCTGCAGGGCCTCCGCGGCCACTTGAGTGAAGACCGTGTTGGCGCCCTGTCCCATTTCTGTGGAGGCCGCCAGCACCCGCACCTGGCCCGCTGCGGTGCCTTCCAGGGCCGCCACGGAGTGGAGCATGGTCTCGCCGCTACCGGTGAACCCGCCTCCGTGCATGAACACGGAGAAGCCCACGCCGCGCTTGACCGGTTCGTCACCGGCGTTGAGGACGGGGTAGCTGTCGCGCTTTTCCGCGTAGCGGATCTCGGCGAGGGCGCGGTCCATGAGGGCGACCAGGTCCACTTCGTCGCGCATGATCTGGCCAGTGGCCATGGCATCCCCGGTCCGCAGCAGGTTCTTCCGCCGCAACTCGGCTGGATCCAGACCCAGATGCTGCGCCGCCTCGTCCATGTGCCGCTCGATGGCGAAGAGGCTCTGCGGTGCGCCAAATCCCCGGAAGGCGCCGTGGGGCGGGGTGTTGGTGGCCAGGGCCCGGGCGTGGATCCGCAGGTCGGAACAACGGTAGGGACCCGAGGCATGGAGGGCGCCGCGGCTGAGCACCACGGGCGAGAGGGTCATGTAGGCACCACCATCCAACAGGAATTCCACATCCAGGGAAAGGAGGGTGCCATCGGCGGAGAAGGCGCTGCGAATGCGGGTCCGGGAGGGATGGCGCTTGGTGGTGCAGGCCATGTCCTCCTCGCGGTCGTAGACGATCTTCACGGGCCGACCGCCAGCCTTCCAGGAGAGCAGGGCCGCATGGCAGGCGAGCATGGAGGGATAGTCCTCCTTGCCGCCAAAGGCGCCGCCCGTTTCCACCTGGGCCGCGCGCACCTTGTCGAGCGGCAGTTGGAACAGCTCATGGAGGGCGTGATGCACGTAGTAGGGGCACTGCATGGAACCCCGCACCAGCACGCCATCGGGCGTAGCTTCTCCGATGATGGCGTTGGGCTCGATGTAGACGTGTTCCTGGGCACCTGTGAAGTAGGTGGCCTCCAACTGGAGATGGCCCTTCGCCCTGGCGCACTCTGGATCTCCCTTGGTGATCAGGATGGTCTTGAAGGTGTTGTCTTCGCCCCAGATGACCGGGTTGCAGCGAAGACTCTCCTCGATGCTGAGCACCGGAGGCAAGGGCTCCACGTCCACCCGCACCCGTTCCCGGGCATCCTGCACCCGCTGCGGATCGGGATGGGCCAGCAGCAGGATGGGCTCCTCCGCATGGTTGATCACACCGTCAGCCAGACAGGGTTGTTCCTGGATGAGGTGGGCCACCACGTTCTTCCCGGGGATGTCCCGAGCGGTGACGATGATGAATTCCTCCCAGGGGAAGCCCTCTTCGAAATGGATGCCCGTGATCCGTCCCCTCGGAACCCGGCTGCGGACCGTGGCGCCATGGAGCAGGCCCTCGATCTTGAGATCATCCGTAAAGAGAGCCGCCCCGGTGAGCTTGGCTCGACCCTCCCTGCGCTGCACGGAGCGACCGATGTGGGCGTAGTCGTTCATAGGGGGTCCTCAATCAGGTTGTAGTTTGGCAGCTTGGGCCAAGCCTCTCAGTTCAGGCTCGGTGGAAACAGCGCCTTCCCCTCACATAGGCCGACTGGACCAGGTGGGGATCGGTACGGTAGATGAGTCGCGAGAGAACGTGGACCGGATCCGCGGAGGCCCGGCCGAAGGGATCGGAAAGCCGGACATCCACCACCAGGAAATCCGCGTCGAAACCCGCCGCCAGCGCACCCTGACGGTCGCCGAGCCCCAGTGCCCTGGCACCACCCCGGGTGGCCATATAGAAAGCACCAGCCGCATCCAGTGCGGGATGAGGATTCAAGTCCAGAGCCTCGGCAACCTGGAGCTTCTGGTCCTCCGTCAATCCGCTCATCCCGGTCAGGTGGGCGGACTGCACGCGTTGGACAGCCCGTTTCACCTTACTGGCGGTGCAGGTTTCGCCCATCTCCCGGAACATGGAAAGGCTGGGACCGGCCCCCACATCAGTGCCCAGACCCACGGAGAGCCCCTCCTCCAGCCAGGCCCCGAGAGGCATGATGCCGCTTTGGAGGAAGGCGTTGGAGCTGGGGCAATGGACGAGATGGCTGCCCGACTCGCGCAGAACCTTCCGCTCGGAAGGCGCCAGATGGACGCCATGGCCCAGCAGTGTGCGGGGTCCCAACAAACCGAACCGATGGTAGACATCGGTGTAGCTCTCGGCTTCCGGGAAGAGCTCGCGCACCCATTCCAGCTCCTGCAGGTTCTCGGCTAGATGGGTCTGGATGAAGGCGCCGTAGTTCTGAGCCAGCCGCCCGGCCCCAAGCATCAATTCTCTGGAACAGCTGGGGGCGAAGCGCGGTGTGAAGGCATAGTGCAGCCGCCCGCCGTCCTTTCCATGCCAGGCGCGACAGAGTTCCTCGCTCTCGCGCAGGCTGGTTTCTGTGTTTTCGCGTAGAGCCTCGGGCGCATGGCGATCCATCATGGTCTTGCCAATGACCGCACGGATGCCGCAGGATTCAGCCTCCCGGAAAATGGCGTCTGTGGCCTCAGCATGGATGGTGGCGTACAGGACTGCCGTTGTGGTACCCAGCGATAAGGCGTCCTTTAGATACTGTCGTGCAGTCGCGCTCGCATGCAGCGCATCGGCAAAGCGCGCCTCGGCGGGAAAGATGTGCTGTTCCAGCCAGGGCAGGAGTTCCAGCCCGTCCGCAGCCACTGCCTCGTACTGGGGCAGATGGGCATGCAGGTCTATAAGGCCCGGCAGGATCCAGAAGGGTCGCAGATCCTCCACCACCAATCCCGGATGGCGGGCAGCCACTGCCTCGAAGGCTCCTGCATCGGTGATGCTTCCCTGCCCGTCCACCACCAGCCCGCCATCGGCCTCGAAACGAAGCTCCTGAAGGGCTGGCGCGGAGAGCAGGGAGGCACGGATCAGCACGAGAAGCTGCCCTTGTAACAGGGCCAGGGCCGGAGAGAAGCGAGGAACCCCCTTCTGCCCCGGCCCTGGCCGTCCATCAGTTCTTGGGAAGGGTCGAGGCCACACCCGCCACGTAGTAGTTCATGGAACCAAGCTCCGCGTCAGTCATGTTCTTGCCCTTGGGGACTAGCACCTTGCCATCCTGAGCGACCACAGGACCGGCAAAGGGATGCAGCTTCCCCTCCTTGATTTCCTTTTCGAGCTTGCCCACGAGGGTCTTGACTGGGGCGGGCACAGCAGCGTTCAGGGGCGCCAGCTTGATCATGCCGTCCTTCATGCCGCCCCACACATTGGTGCCCTTCCAGGTGCCCGCCAGCACTTCCTTGACGGTGCGCGTGTAGAAATCACCCCAGAGGTGGG
>CAIYNT010000280.1 GCA_903927605.1 uncultured Holophagaceae bacterium | reverse complement strand
GGTGGTGATCTCCCATGACCGCCACTTCCTGAACAATGTCTGCACCCACATCGCCGACTCGACTACCAGACCATCATCCAGTACACCGGCGGCTACGACGACATGGTCATGGCCAAGATCCAGGTGCGCTCACGCATCGAGTCCGACAACGCCCAGCGCGAGAAGAAGATCGCCCAGCTGAACGAATTCATCCAGCGCTTCGCGGCGGGCACCCGCAGCAGCCAAGTGAACAGCCGGCGCAAGGAAGTGGAGCGCCTGCAGCCCAGCGACCTGGCCCGCAGCAATATCCAGCGCCCCTTCATCAAGTTCAACCAGGCGAAGCCCGGTGGCCGCTACGCCCTCGAATTTGAAGGCGTGAAGAAGGGCTACGACACGGACAAGGATGGCACAGGCGGACGTCACGAGGTCATCAAGGGCTTCTCGGCCATGGTGCAGCGGGGCGAGAAGATCGCGCTCATGGGCCGTAACGGCATCGGCAAGACTACGCTGCTCAACGCCCTGCTGGCGAATGCGCCCCAGGTGACCGAGCTGGGCCTCAAGCTGGACGGCGGTGAAGTCAAGTGGGGCCACGAGGCCAACGTGGGCTATTTCTCCCAGGACTTCGCCGAGAGCATTCCAAAAGGCTATGACCTGGTGACCTGGCTGCACCAGTTTGATCCCGAGGCCACCAAGGAGCAGATCCGCGGCGTCATGGGCCAGATGCTCTTCCGGGGCGAGGAGGGCAACAAGATGACGGACGTGCTGAGCGGCGGCGAGTCCTGCCGCCTGCTCTTCTGCAAGCTGATGCTGCAGAAGCCCAACATCCTGGTCATGGACGAACCCACCAACCACCTGGACCTGGAAGCGGTCATCGCCTTGAACGACGCCCTGCAACGCTACGAGGGCACCCTCCTTTTCGTGACCCACGACGAGGACATCATCGACGAAGTGGCCACCCGCATCTGGCACCTCACCGACGACGGCATCGAGGACTTCCAGGGGACTTACGCGGAATACGGTGCGCCGACGGGGCGGTAATCCTGCTTCAAAATCGCCTGACGATTCCAGAGATTTAGGAAAGGCAATCAGGGGGTTCCGGCGAAATTGGCCGCGAGGACCAGGTTCTTACTCTGGGGGCGAAGAAATATTATATTGAGTCTCTATATGTGTCACCCTCGAACACAAAGGAGAGCCACTCATGAGTCTTCGGCAGGGCACCCGAGGCGACTCCCAAGGGGAGGGCAGCGTGCCTGGCGGCTCTGGGAAGGCACCCTCGCGCATGGCCCGGGTTCTTCATGAGCTGCAGGACTTCAAGCGCGCGCTGGATGAGCACGCCATCGTGGCCGTCACCAACGCCCAGGGCCGCATCACCTATGTGAACGAGAAATTCTGCACCATTTCCAAGTACTCCCGGGAGGAACTCCTGGGTCAGGATCACCGGATCATCAACTCCGGGCACCATTCCAAGGCGTTCATGACCGAGCTATGGGACACGATCAAGGCGGGGGCTGTCTGGAAAGGGGAGATCAAGAACCGCGCGAAGGATGGGAGCACCTACTGGGTGGACACCACCATCGTCCCCTTCCTCGGAGACGACAACAAACCGCAGCAGTTCGTGGCCATCCGGGCGGACATCACGCTGCGAAAGGAGTCCGAAGAAGCCCTGCGCCAGTCCCAGAAGCTCGAGAGCCTGGGCGTCCTCTCCGGAGGCATTGCCCACGACTTCAACAACCTGCTCACCACCATCCTGGGCAACACGAACCTCGGGGTCATGCATCTTCCGCCGGAAAGTCCGGCCATGCCCTATCTTCAGCAGATCGAGCAGGCCACGCTGCGGGCGGCCGACCTGACCCGGCAGTTGTTGGCCTATGCCGGGAAGGGGTGTCTCCAGATCACCGAGGTGGATCTGAATCGCCTGGTGGTCGAGATGACCCAGCTCCTCACCGTGACCCTCTCCAGGAAGGCGGTGGTGCGCTACGACCTCTCCCCAAGTCTGCCCTTCGTCTCCGCCGACCCCTCGCAGATGCAGCAGCTGGTCATGAACTTAGTCACCAACGCTTCGGAGGCCATCGGCGATGAGGTCAGCGGGCTCATCACGGTGAGGACCGGTGTCCAGATGGTCGATGCGGCCACCCAAGTCGGTCTGCTGCCCGCTCTACCTCTGTCTGCCGGGAGATACGTCACGTTGGAGGTGAGTGATACCGGCTGCGGCATGGCGCCCGAAGTTCGGGAACAGATCTTTGATCCGTTCTACACCACCAAGTTCACGGGGCGCGGCCTGGGTTTGTCCGCCATGCTGGGCATCCTCCGGAGCCACCACGGCAGCCTCAAGGTCTACAGCGAACTGGGCCGAGGCTCGGTCTTCAAGCTCTTCTTTCCCGCCCTCACCCTGGGGGTCGAGGATCGTCCGCCCGGACAATTGACAGGGGCATGGCAGGGGCACGGACTCCTGTTGCTGGTGGATGACGAACCCAGTGCCCGAGCAGTGGCCAGGGAGTTGGCCGAATCCATGGGCTTCCAGGTCCTGGAGGCCGCGGACGGCCTGGAGGCTGTGGCCCTGTTCGAGCTGCGCCACTCAGAGATCGTGGCGGTCCTGATGGACCTGACCATGCCCCACATGGATGGGCGGCAGGCCTTCCTGCGCATGCGTCAAGCAGACCCAGAGATCCCGGTGGTACTGACCAGCGGCTACAGCGAGCAGGACGTCCTCGCGGACTTCCTGGGCAAAGGCCTGGCTGGGTTCCTTCCGAAGCCCTACCAGAGCAGCCAATTCCTGTCGGTCCTCCGGCAGGCGGTGGAGGGAGCCTAGGGTTCCAGACACTCGGGCACCGCCAGCAGCATCCCGATCACTTCCTCCGCTACCTTCAGCCCCACGATGGCGGGCATGTAGGAGATGGTGCCTACGGGCCTCCGCACGCGACCGGGGCCGTGGTGGGGTTCGAGGTCGCTGGGGTTGGCGGGGCGCTTGTTGTCGGCGGGCTCCAGCGAGTAGACGCAGCGGATGCCCTGGGTGATGCCGACTTTGCGCAGCTCCTTGCGGACGCGGGCGGCCAGCGGGCAGAGGCGGGTCTCGCTGAGATCGCCCACGCGGAGCTGGCTGCTGTCCAGGCGTCCGCCAGCCCCCATGGCCGTGAGGATGGGGATGCCCTGTTCATGGGCGGTGCGCATGAGGGCCACCTTGCAGGCCATGGAGTCGATGGCATCGATCATCACGTCGGGTCGGGGCGTCAGCAAGCCGGGCAGCGTGTCTGTATGGACGAAGGTCACGCGGGGGTCCACATCGCAGTCGGGATTGATGTCGCGCACCCGCGCCGCGGCCACCTCGGCCTTGGGTAGGCCCAGGGTGGAGCGCAGGGCGAAGAGCTGGCGGTTGAGGTTGCTGGGGCCGACCACATCGTGGTCCACCAGGCGCAGATGCCCCACGCCCGCCCGTGCCAGGGCCTCCACCGCAAAGGATCCTACGCCGCCCAGCCCGAAAACCGTCACGTGCGACGCGCACAACCGGTTCAGGGCCACCTCGCCGAGCAGCAACTCGCTGCGGGAAAACCACCTCATGCCACCCACTCCCGGAAACAGCGCTGGCCATTCTCCCAGGTCTGGGCCGCAAGGCTTTCGACCGTTACGTCGCGGATCCTCGCGGCCCCCTCCAGCACCTTTATTGGATTGGCGGTGCCGTCGGTTTCCAGGAGCAGGTGGCCAGCCGCCACGGCGCGCAGCGATTCCCGCAGCTTCCAACGGTCAGGTTTCAGGAGGTCGCCCGAAAAGGAGAGGAAGACCCCCATGGACTGGAGTGTGCCGGCCGTCTCGGGGCTTCCGGCGTAGGCGTGGACCATGGCTCCTGCAGGGGGTACGCCTTCTTCCCGCAGCAGGGCGATGATCCGCCCCCAGGCGCGCACCACATGCATGGCGAGGGGTCGGTGGAGGTCATGGGCCAGCCGGAGCTGAGCACGGAAGGCCGCCTCCTGGGTGGCACGGTTCGTGTCCTTCCGTGCGAAATCCAGCCCGCATTCCCCTACGCCCGCCGGATGGGAGCGCAGCAGGGAAGCCAGCCGCGATGCCCACGCTGGCGAGGCTTCCGCCACAAACCAGGGATGCAGGCCCAGCATGGGAATGACCCGCTCATCGGAGGAGGCGTGGGCCAGCACTGCCTCCCAGTCGGCTTCGCAGGTGCCGCAGACGACCCTGGGATGGTCCGGCTGGCGGGAATCCGCCTCCGGAAGGTGGCTGTGGGCGTCGAAGAAGGCATTCACAGGACAGAGTTTGACGCCACTAGGTTGGCCATCACAAGGACCTCCACCTCAAGGAAATCAGGGTTAGCGAATGGATGATTTCCGCTTGGCCGTCTTCTTCGCTGCCAGAACCTTCGGGAACGTGGGTTTCTTCAGCAGATCCGCCACGCTCGTCAAACGGAAGGAATGCTCGACCATCTCCATCACATCATCCAGACGACGGTGCAACGCACAGAGTTCCTCTCTGTGCTCCGGCAGCTTCAACGGGCACTCCAGGATGCGGCTGATGGGGTCCACCGCCTGCACGACCTCGTAGACGCTCAGCTCCGAGGCCGGTCGGGCCAGGCTGAAACCGCCCCCGAGACCCCGCTGAGAGGTCAAGAGACCCGCGCGGACGAGCTGCTGCAGGACCTTGGAAAGGTAGCCGGAAGGCACTTGCGTGGTGGCGGCGATGACCTGGAGCGGGCTTGAGGAACTTGGGTTTTCGGCCAGGAAGACCATGGCGCGGAGGGCGTATTCAGAGGTCTTGGAGATCATCGATTCACCATAATCGGATAATTGGGTCTTGACATCCAATTTTGTCCCTTTACCCTGAATGTGCAAGGCAAGGTCCCACCCACTCTAACCAAAGTCCTGCCCTGGAAGGTCCTGGTGTGTCCGCCGGTGGCCTGTTTGCCCTCATTCATGAGGCCGGGGTTGGCCTGTCTTTTCAGAGGAGTCACTGTGAGCCCAGTCTCGACCAGCCAAAGCATCGGTTCGTTCGTCGTGGAGCGTCCCTCCCGCTCCAAGGTCTTTGAACGCTTCGGCCTTGACTACTGCTGTGGCGGCCACCTGAGCCTCGATGAGGCCTGCGCCAAGGGTGGGGTGGAACCCTCAAGCGTCCTCCGGGCCCTGGCGGAGTTCGATGCCGCCAGCCCAGCAGACGAACCCGCCCCCTGGTTGCAGAATCTGGCGGCTTTGGCCGATCACATTGAGGCCACCCATCATGCCTACCTGCACGAAGAACTTCCCCGTATGCGCGGCCTGGTGGAGAAGGTGGCCAAGGCTCACGGTGAAACCGATCCTCGGCTGATTAGGTTGACTCAGGTCTTCGAGCGCTTCCAAGGGGAGGTGGAGCTGCACCTGGCGAAGGAGGAGCAGATCCTCTTTCCGCTGATCCGCAGGATGGTGCAGGGCGAGAGCGCCGCCTCCTTTCATTGCGGGAGCGTGCGGGGGCCGGTCTCTGTCATGCGGCACGAGCACGACGACCATGCGGTCAACCTGGGCCTGATCAAGGAACTGACAGAGAACTTCGCGGTCCCCGACTACGCATGCAACACCTACCTCGCCATGCTCGCCGCGCTGCAGGAACTGGAGCAGGATCTGCACCGCCACATCCACAAGGAGAACAACATCCTGTTTCCCGGAGTCGAGGCCCTGGAGGGCTGAGCCCGCGCAGAAACCGACGATCTAAGACCAACCCCCTTTTCCAGAGAGTCCATATATGACCGCAACAACGCCCGACACCTCACCTGTTTCCCCCTGGTGGCGCCAGGCCGTCATCCTCGTGATGATCCTGGGCTTCACTCTGCTGACCATCGTCACGGTCAAGACCTACAGCGGCGCCCCTCCCATTCCGGCCCAGGTCGTGGATTCGAGTGGACGGGTGGTCTTCGCCGAGGCCGATGTCAACAAGGGTCAGGAGGTGTTCCTCAAGTACGGGCTGATGGAACACGGCACTCTCTGGGGTCACGGTGCCTACTTGGGTCCAGACTATACGGCGGAGTACCTGCATCGGCTCGCGGAGATCGCCCAAGACACCGAAGCCACCAGGCAGTATGGGAAACCCTTTGCACAGCTCTCTCCGGGGCAGTCCAGCGAAATCGCTGAGGTCGTCAAGCGACTGCTCAAGCAGAACCGCTACGATGCCACCAGCCGAACCCTGACCTTCACTGCGGCTGAAACGGCTTCTTTTGATCGCCAGAAGGAGGAATGGAAAACCTATTTCTCCGGGCCCAAGGGTGCCCCTGGGCTCCCTGCCAAATACATCAAGAGCGACCAGGAACTCGAGTCGCTGAACGCCTATTTCGCGTGGGCGACCTGGGCGACGGTGGCCCTGCGACCTGGCACCGGCTATTCCTATACCAACAACTGGCCCTATGAGCCCCTCGTGGGAAATACGCCCACCAGCTCGGCCTACCTCTGGAGTGGCCTGAGCTTGGTGACGCTGCTGGGCGGCCTGGGCCTGGTGCTCTTCATCTTTGGGAAATTCAACTACCTGGGGTGGTCCGGTGGCGAGGGCAAGACCTCTGGTTTCACCGGCACGCTCCAGCATTGGACCCTCACGCCCAGCCAGAAGGCCCTGGCTCTGTATTTCGCGGTGGTCGCGCTGCTCTTCCTGGGCCAGACAGCCCTGGGCGGCTTGCTGGCCCACTACCGGGTGGAGCCCAATGGCTTCTACGGCTTCGACCTGGCCAAGTATCTGCCCTACAACTTGGCGCGGACGTGGCATCTGCAGCTCGCCATCTTCTGGATTGCCACGTCGTGGGTGGCCGGTGGTCTCTTCCTCGCTCCCCTCGTGGGTGGCGGTGAGCCCAAGGGCCAGAAGGTGGGCGTGATCGCCCTGTTGGGCGCCCTGGCCGTGGTGGTCTTCGGCAGCCTCTTCGGGGAAATGGCCGGTATCAACGACAAGCTTGGCACCCTCTGGTTCTGGTTCGGCCATCAGGGCAGCGAGTATCTCGACCTGGGCCGCTTCTGGCAGCTGCTGCTCGCGGTGGGGCTGGTGTTCTGGCTGTTCCTGATGTTCCGGGCGCTGCGCCCGGCCATGAAATCCGGTGTGCAGGGGGAGCTCCCCTCCCTCGTCCTCTACGCGGCGGTGGCCATCCCCGTCTTCTACCTGCCGGCCACCTTCTACGGACCGCACACCAACTTCGCGGTCATCGACAACTGGCGCTTCTGGATCATCCACCTCTGGGTGGAGGGCTTCTTCGAGCTCTTCGCGACGGTGCTGGTGGCCGTGATGTTTGTCCAGATGGGCCTGGTCAGTACCCGAGCGGCGACCCGGCTGGTGTACCTCGATGCGATCCTGTATCTCACCGGCGGCATCGTGGGAACGGGGCACCACTGGTACTTCACAGGCCAGAGTACGCTCAACATGGGCCTATCCGCCTGCTTCAGCTCTTTGGAGGTCGTCCCCCTCACGCTGCTCACCCTCGACGCCTGGGACTTCGTGCGCCTGAAGGACCGGGCCTGTGATGACAGCAACGCGCCCCTGGCGGCCCGGCAGAAATGGGCCATCTACTTCCTCATCGCCGTCGGTGTGTGGAACTTCGTAGGTGCCGGAATCCTCGGCTTCCTCATCAACCTTCCGATCGTGTCCTACTTCGAGATGGGGACCACCCTCACCCCCAACCACGGGCACGCGGCCATGTTTGGCGTCTTCGGCATGCTGGCGCTCGGCGTGGTGTTCTTCTGCCTGCGGGCCATCCGCAGCGACCGTGCCTGGAACCGCGCTGAGCCCTTCATCAAGACCGGCTTTTGGGGTCTGAACATCGGCCTGGGCCTGATGATCGTGCTGGACCTTTTCCCGGCCGGGCTCATCCAGTTCTGGGACGTGCTGCAGAACGGCTACTGGCATGCCCGGCGGCTGACCTTCATCATGAAGGGTCTCTACCACACCCTGGAATGGCTCCGCATGGGTGGCGACCTGGTGTTTCTGCTCCTGGGGGCCGTGCCTCTGGTCATCGCGATCTGGAAACTGGTCCTGGACCACCGTCCGGAGGAAGCTTGAGGCTCGACGAGGCAGGGGATCCCATACTGGACCCTCTGCCTCGCAACCTGTCGCCTGCATGGCGAGAAGGAGTCGACAATGCCTTTCGAGCTTGACCAGATTTGCCGGCACTTGGTAATCAATGCGGCGGACGCGATCGTCTATGCAGATGACCAGGGCTTGATCCAGCTATGGAACGCCGGAGCCGAACGGATCTTCGGCTATCCGGAAGCCGAGGCGGTTGGAAAGAGCCTGGACATCATCATTCCGGAGAATCAGCGCGCGCGGCATTGGGCAGGCTTTGGCCAAACCCTGGCCACGGGGGCCACGCGGTACGGAGCCGACAGCCTGTTGTCCGTACCGGCGATCCGCAAGGACGGTTCTCGCCTTTCCGTCGAATTCACCATCCTGCCCTTTCATGGTGAGGCGGGCAAGATCGTCGGAATGGCTGCCATCATGCGCGATGTCACCGCCCGTTTCGAGGAGATGAAGGCCTTGCGCAAACAGGTTGCGGGAGGGCAATGAGCCCATGGAGAAGCGGCATATGAACCGTAATCGTCGTGTCAGACGACCTTGATGCTTAGCTCCACGGCCGCCTTTAACGTATTGGCGGCGATACAGCCACGTTCTGCAATGGTGACAAGTTTGTCCAGCTCTTCTGGAGGATTGCACTGAGCAGTTACCGACATGCGGATCGCGGTAAAACGTGACGGCGCCTCGGCTACATCGGCTTCAATATCGGCGCGAGCGTTTTTCAATTCAATATTCCGAGATTTGGCGGCAGCCAGCAGATTGCTCATGAAACAGCCACCCAGGCCATTCAACAGCGCTTCTCCACCCATCATTCCCTCATTGGTTCCACCCTTGGCCTCAGGGCGATCCATGATCAGTTTGTGTCCACGAGCATCACCCCTGGATGCGGTACCACTCATTTGTTCTACTGCCACTGATGTTGTTGCCATGTGAATGCTCCTTATTCAACTGGATGCGGGACTGGGAATAGGTGCGACCCCAAATCAGAATGGTATGGATTGTCCTTTGGTAGAAAGAGCAACGTCTTAGAACCCTCATGAACATCGGGAGTCATGAATGGCAACTGGTGGTCCCGGCGGGAATTGAACCCACGACCTACCGCTTAGGAGGCGGTCGCTCTATCCGCTGAGCTACGGGACCATGCGGCAGCAGGACTCATTCTAGCCTCAATTGACACTTATGGTGGAATACACACCGCCAGATCCAGGGTGCGGATTTGCGGATCGCTGGTCAGGCTCGGAGTTCCGCGAGCAGTTCATCCAGGGACACGCTCACGATGGCCGTGGCCCTGTCGCTCATGGCATAGGGAAGGATAAGCTCGCGGCCGTGGAGCAAAGATCCGCAGCTGTAGACGACATTGGGCACATAGCCCTCTCTTCCGTTGCCTTCTGGCATCAACAGGGGCTCTCGTAGGCGCCCGATGACCTTCGTCGGATCATTCAGATCGAGCAGGGCCGCCCCGATGCAGTACTTGCGCATGGGTCCGACGCCATGGGTGAGCACCAGCCAGCCCGCCTCGGTTTCGATGGGTGAGCCGCAGTTCCCGATCTTCACGGACTCCCAGATTTCCGCTGGACGCATGAGAATTTTCGGATCGCTCCAATAGTGTGAATTGTCTGAGTACATGATGAAGAGATTCTCGTCGTCCTGCCGTGAAAGCATGGCGTAGCAGCCATTGATCCGCCGCGGGAAGAGCGCCATGCCTTTGTTCTGCACATCAGCGCCATTGAGGGTGAGTACCCGGAAGTTCAGGAAGTCATGGGTCTCGATGAGTTGGGGCAGAATGACGTGCCCGTTGTAGGCCGTGTAGGTCGCGAAGTAGTTCACAGAACCATCGTCATCGGTGAACCTGACAAAGCGGGCGTCTTCGATGCCATTGCTCTCGTTTGCGGATACGGGGAAGATGATGCGCTCGCTCATGGGGAGGTTGGGCGAGAAGTGCATCTCGTAGTTGGAGTCGGCGAGCCACTGGATGCAACTGAGCGTGTTGGTGAGCCCCTGGGTGACCGGCATGGTTTCCCGCCGGATGCGGAGCACGCTTTGATTCAGCTCGGTTCGAGTGAAACTCTCGCCAAGGGGCTCCAGCACGGCCGCGGAAGCTCCATTATCGAAGCCCATCTCGTGCAGCTTTACGGTGAACGGCGTTTTCTTGTAGCTGGGGTTGGGTTCCAGGTCCGGCACGGTGACGAACCGGGAGATTGGATCCAACCGGATGCCGCCCTCGGCATTGATGAGACCCGTGCGGAATTCGATGGAAGAGATGTGGCCTTCACCCGTGGCACGAAGGCTCAGGATGAACCGCAGAGCCCCCTCGGGCACACCGTCCTGGTCCGGATGTGGAACGATGGAAGGGTTGAAGAGTGCGGCGGATTCCAGCGCGTATTCGCCGGAAAAGAGGGCTCCGATGAGAAGCTTGCGTTCTTTCGAAAGTGGACGCTGCGTGAAGAGGTGGGGAGCCACCTTCTCGAAATTCGCGAGCAGGGGCGATTCGATGTCCACATGCCGGTCGTCGAAATCCTTCAGTACCGCATCCAGATCACGCACGGTATCCTCCTCGCTGAGGGCGAGGGCGCGACCGATGATCGTGGTGATGCGGTGAGTGCTGGCCGGAACGAAAGGACGGAGGATGACCCGGGCACTTTCGGGAATCAGCGTGATCTCCTGAAGGCGAAGATGGATTTGGTTCATTTGGCGTGGCTCATGGGGTGGGCGGTCAGATGCTCGGCGAAGTTCATTTCTGCGAGAGAGAGGTGGAAGGCCAGGGTGGATTCCGCGCCCTGGTTCTCGCTGACCCGATCCTGGTGCAACCCATCGCTGCAGCCCCCGCTGCTGGAATCGTAGAGCGGCTGGCCGAGGTCGTTGCGGCCGAGGAACCACTCGAAGGCCCGTTTGGCCTCCTTCGACCAGGCCGGGTCCTGAGTGGCCCGGAAGGCCTCGAGGCAGGCAGAAACCATGGCCTGCGCCTCCACCGGCTGCTGATCGAAGTCGGCCCGAGCGCCGCCACGTTCACAGAAGCCGTTGCTGCCGATGGGGCGGAAGTGGCCGGCCTGGGTCTTCTGCAGGGAGGCCAGCCAGCGCAGGGATTGAAGGCCGATGTCCAGGGCCTCGGGGTGCGGCAGCCACTGGCCGCTGAGGAGGAGCGCCTGGCACAGGCGGGCGTTGTCGTAGGAGGCGATGGGCTCGAACCAGGGCCAATCCTCGGTAGCGCAGGCTTTCCATAGGTTCACGAGCTTCCCGGTCAAGACAGCGCAGGCCTCGAGCACCTGGGGATGGCCGGGGAAGCGGCGCAGGTACTCGTGGATTCCCAGCAGGGTGAAGGCCCAGGCCCGGGGCGAAGTGAAGGCTTCCACTGTGGGCAACCCACGCTCGAAGAGCTGTGCGGACAGTCGCTGGTGTCCCTCGTTGCGGGAGCGCCCGGCACAGGTGCCCAGAGCCCAGAGAGCGCGGGCATGGCTGTCCTCGCTGCCGGCTGCCTCCAGCCATTGCCGTCCATGGCTCATGAAGTTCCGGAAACGGTGGGTCTCCTGGTTCAGGGCAGCGGAGAGGAAGGCCAGATAGCTCGTGGCCTGGCGATCCAGGAGCTCTTCCGGAGGGCGACCGCCGAGCTCATCCAGCAGGATGCAGAGGATCAGAGCCCGGGCGTTGTCGTCAGTGCAGTAGCCTTCGTGGAAGTTCGGCACGTTGAAAGTGGCGTGCTGGAAGATGCCCGTACCATCACTCATGCGCACGATGTGGTTAAGCCTCAAAGGCGGCAGATCGTAGGGACGGCTGGCCAGAGTCCATCCGGCAAAGGCCTGGCGGGGCGAGGCTTTCCGGTCAGTGCCCGCCCGCTGGAAGGACTCGAGGTAGCGCTGGGCCACCGCGGGCCAGATCATGCTCCGCCCGACCTGATAGGCATTCTCTCGTGTCTGTTGCAGGCGGACCGGATCATCGAGGTAGGCGCACACGCCCTCGGCAATGGCCTGGGGATCCCGGAAGGGCACTAGGATGCCCCGCCCATCGGCGAGCAGTTCCTGAGCGTGCCAATAGGGTGTGGACACCACGGCCTTGCCCGCGCCGAAAACATAGGCCAGGGTGCCCGAGGTGATCTGGGCCTCATTGAGATAGGGCGTCAGGTAGATGTCCGTCGCTCCAATGAACTCCTTGAGATCATCGAGCGAGACGAAGCGGTTGTAGAAGATGACGTGTTCCTTGACCCCGCGGGTCTCTGCCAGCCGCTCCAGACCCAGACGGTAGCTCTCGCCATCGCGGGCGACGAGGTGGGGATGGGTGGCCCCGAGCACCAGGTAGACCACGTTCGGATGCCGCTGCACGATGTCGGGCAGCGCCTCGATGACAGTCTCGATACCCTTGCCCGGCCCGAGCAGGCCGAAGGTGAACAGCACCATGCGGCCATCCACGCCGAGCTGGGCCTTGTAGAAGCTGGAATCGATGAAGGGGATGTCCGGAATGCCGTGGGGGATGAGATCCACCTTGGCGTCCGGCACGCCGTAGATGTCGCGCAGGAATTCAGCACCCTTCTGGGCCATCACCACCAGGCGGTCGCTGCGCCGCACCAGCTCTTCCATCACCTTCCGCTGGGCGGGGTTCGGTTCCCGCAGCACGGTGTGCAGCGTGGTCACCACGGGCATCCGGACTTCCTTGAGCAGGGCCAGCAGGTGGCTCCCCGCCGGCCCGCCATAGATGCCGAACTCGTGCTGGACACAGAGCACATCCGCATTGTCGAAGTTGAGGAAATCCGCTGCGCGGCGGTAGGAATCCAGATCCTTCTCGTCCAACTCGAAGCGCACCCGGGGCGGATAGGCATAGGCGTCGAGGCGATCGTTCACCGCGCCGGCGTAGCAATGGGATCCTAGTGCCGCGCCAGCCACCGCTTCGCAGAGATCATGGGTGAAGGTGGCGATGCCGCAGAGCCGGGGCAGAAACCCGCCTAAAAAGGCAATTCGGCCGGGCAGAGTGGAGTCCATCAAGATGTCCCTCGCATTCCCCGCAACACGTCGCAGCGCGCCCAGTTGTACAGGATGAGGGTACCACCCCCCGCACGCTGGCTGGATTCAGCTTTGGGGAGATCGATGTGGCGAAGTTCGGGACGATCGCCATAGAGGGCGTCCCGATGCGGCCTTGACGATGGATTCAGTGGATCGATGTGTAGGCCAGGCCGCCGTCCGGAGCGAGGAAGACGGCTTCGGTATCGAGGAGTCCCACCAGACGGTGGCCTTCACTCAGGGTGGTGGGCAGCCATTCCATGGCGCCTTTGGCGAGATCGAACCGGGCGAGGAGGAGGCCCTTCGATTCCGGCGCACCGCAGGACCGCACCTGTTTCGGAGTGAAGACGCCGAAGAGCACCTCTTTCCCGGCCCAGGAAAGCATGGGACCGCGGCCCACGGGCCCAAGCACGGCGCGGGTGGGCACGGCCTCCTGGCAGGTGAAGAAGAGCTGGCCAGGATCCTTCGGGCCCTTCACCGGGTCCAGGACCGTGAAGGCCATGCTGGCTCCTTCGGCGATGTAGATCGTATCGTCCGTGCCCAGGGCCATGCGGTTCATGGGGACTCTCAAGGGCTGCGTTGCGACGTCTTTCGCCTGGTCCTTGTCTCCGAAAGTCCAGATGATGGCGCCCGTCTTGAGGTCCCGCTTTTCCAGGTAGGGCTTCAGGGTGCGGTAGAGGAGGAGGATGCCGTCCCGGGCGACGGCCATGTCCTCCACGGGGGCGGGAAGGGCCAGGATGTTCTCCGGCACTCCCTCCTTGCCGAGCACGGCCATCCGGCCTTCGCAGACCATCCAGACCCGGTTGTAGGAGTCGAGCACCCAGCGTTCGGGCACCGCGGCACAGGCAGTCGGAATCGCGGCGGCCTGCTGCGGGGCCGGTTTGGGAGCCATCGGCACCATCCGCTGATGACTCGGGATCCCGAAGAGAAGTGCAGCTGCGTTGTCGTAGTCGTGAACAGCCTTGGCTGGGGCCGCTGGAGAAGGCTTGGAAGTGGGCACGGGCTTCTGGTCCTCGGGAATGGAGACCTGAAGCGAAGCGAGCAGGCCACTCCCCTTCATCCAGGTGCGGAGGGACCGGGCGGCTGGATCGAAGAACATGAAGGAGCCATCCACTTCCTGGAAGGCCCAGCCGGACGCCTGTTTGGTAGCGTCCCAATTCTGGGCACGGAGGATTGGGGCAGTGGCCAGACCGAAGAGCGCAAGGGTGATCAGGAATAGACGACTCATATATCACCTACCTATATTTTATTATGCGCATGGGAGTCTCCAGTTGAATGCCAGGGACTGTGATCCAAAGCACGATATGGACCATGGACCTTCCTATCTTTTGATTTGGCGCAGCCGTCTGGGTTCTTGCGATGATGGAACTCCACCTCGAGGTTTCCATGTCCCGTTCTCAACTGAAGGACGAAGTCTTCATGAACATGGCGCTGGAACTGAGCCGACTTGGCACCTGCTGCCGCCTCAAGGTGGGGGCTGTGCTGCTGCGCGCGGATGGCGGCATTGCAGCGGCAGGTTTCAATGGAGCGCTGCCCGGCATGGCGCACTGCACACCCGATACCTGCAAGCCGGGCCAGCGCTGTCTGCATACCAGCCATGCGGAGGAGAATGCTCTGGGGTTCTGCGATGGTGCGGTGGCCACGGCCTATGTCACCCATGAACCCTGTCTCACCTGCTGTCGCGCCCTGGTGCGGCGTGGCGTGCGGCGGGTGGTCTTCCGCCATCCCTACACCAGCATCGCCGACCAGGAACGGGCGGAACGCCAGGGCATCCTCGACCACTTCAGCGTGAAGTGGGAGCAGCTGGAGGCTTGAACTCAGGTGAGGCCAGCCCATACTGCTCGGCGTCCCTCTCTCTGGAGTAAAGTCCGTGACTGGAACCCTAGTCCGCCTGCGGGTGAATGACCTTGATGTTGCGGCCGAGAAGGACACGACCCTGCTTGCCCTCTGTGAATGTCTGGGCATCCAGATACCGACCCTCTGCTCGGATCCCCGACTGAAACCCGCCTCCAACTGTCGCCTCTGCGAAGTGGAGGTACTAAGCGAGCCACGGCCTCTCTGCGCCTGCGCCACGGTGGTGCAGGAGGGTATGGACGTCGCAACCCACACTCCCGCACTGGAGGCCTTCCGCAGGACCATGCTCGAAGGGTATGCGGCGCATATTCCCATGGACGATCCCGCGCGCCTGGAGGGGAAGCCCTTCCGGGCCCTGCTGGATGCCTACGGAGTGGAACCTGCCGGCAGGCGACGACCGGAGCTCAAGCTACCCGACCATCCCTACCTCGATGTGGACCTCTCCTGGTGCATCGCCTGCGCTCGCTGCGTCCGCATCTGCGCGGAGGTGCAGGGACAGGACATCTGGACCATCGCTGGTCGCGGCGCGGAGGTGAGACCCGTGCCGCAGATGGCCGTCGGGTTGCTGGAGAGCAGCTGTGTGAGTTGTGGTGCTTGCGCGGATGCTTGCCCCACGGGCGCCATCGAGGATGTGGCCCGGCTGGCCCATGGTCAGCCGGAGCGCTGGGTGAGGACGACCTGTCCCTACTGCGGCACGGGCTGCGAGATGGAAGCGGGTGTGAAGGGTGGGCGCATCACTGAGGTTCGGCCTGCCATGGATGCGCCCGTGAACCATGGCCACCTCTGCGTGAAGGGCAGGTACGGCTTCGCTTTCACCGACGCGTCGGACCGCATCACCACACCCATGATCCGGCGCGAAGGCAGCTGGACAGAGGTGTCCTGGGACGTGGCTCTGGAGGCGGCGGCTGCGGCCCTCCGTCGCGCCGAAGGGAAGGCCGGTGTGCTGGCCTCCAGCCGGGTGACCAACGAGGAGAACTACCTGGCCCAGAAGTTTGCGCGGATCGCGCTGCGGACCCACAACGTGGATTGCTGCGCCCGCGTTTGTCACGCCCCCAGCGCTGCAGGCCTGGGCCAGAGCTTCGGCACCGGCGCCGCCACCAACAGCTTCGACGATGTCGAACGCGCCGGTCTGATCCTGCTGGTGGGGGCCAATCCCACCGAGAACCATCCGATTGTGGGCGCGCGGATCCGCCAGCGGGCCCGGGCGGGCATCCCGCTGATCGTGGTGGATCCGAGGCGGACCGAGCTCGCCGCTCTGGCGGAAATCCATCTCGCACCGCGGCCTGGTACCAACCTGCCCCTGTTCCTGGCCATGGCCGGGGTGATTCTCGACCAAGGATTGATGGACACGGCCTTCCTGGAGGCGCGCACGGAGGGACTCGACGCCTTCAGGGCCTCCGCCCGGGCCTGGACACCAGAATCTGCCGGCGAGGTCTGTGGCGTGCCGGCCGAGGACATCCGCCGGGCCGCGTTCCGCTACGCCACCGTGAAGCCCGCCATGTGCCTGCATGGCCTGGGCGTCACGGAACACATCCAGGGCACCGATGGTGTGGTGGCCCTGGCCCAACTGGCCCTGCTCACGGGCAACGTGGGCCTTCCCGGTGCTGGCGTGAATCCCCTCCGCGGCCAGAACAATGTACAGGGCAGTGCCCAGATGGGCTGCGAGCCGGCGCGCCTCACCGGCTACCAGAAGATCGCCCAGGCGCAGGGGACGCACGAGGCGGTCTGGGGCGCGGACCTGCCCACGGAACCCGGCCTCACGGCTCTGGGCATGGTTGATGCGGCAGGAGAGGGCCGGCTGAAGGCGCTGCTGGTGATCGGCTACGATCCACTGATGAGCCACCCCAACGCCGAGGAGACCGCCCAGAACCTGAACGGGCTGGATGATCTCATCGTGGTGGACCTCTTCATGACGGAAACCGCCCGGGCCTTTGGGACGGTGTTCCTTCCGGCCGCCAGTCCCTACGAGAAAGAGGGCACCTTCATGAATGGCGAGCGCCGTGTCCAGCGGGTGCGCGAGGTGGTGCCGCCCCAAGGCGCGAGCCGGACGGATTTGGAAATCATCTGCGGTCTTGCGGAGCGCCTCGGCGCCGGGGCCTTCTTCCGTTACCCCGACGCGGCTTCGGTGTGGGACGAGGCCCGTCGGACCTGGTCCGCCATCGCGGGCATCAGCCATGCTCGGCTGGATCGGGAAGGGGGGATCCAGTGGCCGTGTCCCTCGGAGGATCATCCAGGAACGCCGGTGCTGCATACAGTAGCCTTCGAGGGAGGTGGCAAGGCGGCTTTCAGGCCCCTGTCCTGGATCCCCAGCCAGGAGGCCATGGATGAAGAATTCCCCTTCCTCTTGAACACGGGGCGGGGCCTGTTCCACTTCAATGCGGCGACCATGACCGGGAGGTCCCGCAATCGGGATTTGTACCCGGACGACCGCTTGGAGCTTCACCCGCTGGATGCCGCTGGGCTGGGGGTCAGCGAGGGCGAGCCCGTCCAGGTGCGCAGCCGCCATGGCGCCTTCACCCTGCGTGCCCAGCTGACCGAGCGGGTGCGCCCCGGCGAGCCCTTCGCCACCTTCCAGGCGGTGGCAGCCTATGTGAACCGGGCCACCGGGCCCGGGCGTGACGGCACCACCGGAACGCCCGAGTACAAGGTCACCGCAGTATCTCTGCGCAAAGCCTGAACGCTTGGGTGGCCGCTAGATTCCGCCGTGTTTCCACGACGGTACGGGGTCCGGATCGATGGCAAGCTCGGTACCGTCATCGAGGATGAGCATGGGCGGGTCACCGGGGCGCAGGTCGACGATGGTGCGGCCCAGCAGCCGTTCGCGGCGGCCATGGTGCCAGGAGATGCCCACCGGATAAGTCCGGCGGTAGGCATCCAGAGGTTCCTCCATCCAGTGGCAGAGCCGCTCCAGGGCCGCCTGCAGGGCGGATTCGAAACCCTTGGGCGGGACGGGATCGAGGCCTGCCGCGAGGAGAAAGGCCTCGGAGGCATCGCGGCTGCCGAGATCTCTCACAACCCATAGTCGGGGGGTAGGTGAAGGGGACTGCCCCGCGATGATGACCGGGCGATCCGGGTGGATGCCCAGCCAGAGGGAGACTCGACCACAGGGACCCGTACCTTCAAAGTCCAGGGGCAGCTGGGCGTCATCATGGAAGACCACGGCCCTCAGGGGCAACCACTCGAAGGTTTCGGCGACCTTGGCCCCCACGGGGCCCGCGTGCTCCCGGCGGATGCTCGCCACGGCCTCGGCGAAGGTCTGGCGAAGCCCGGCCAGGCTGAGCGCCCCCTCCGGCAGGCCCAGGGCGTTGAGGGCCAGGGGCGGCTCATGCCAGTCCGCAGCCAGGGCTGGGACGACCTGCTGGAACAGGATCAGGGCCGGATCCCAGTCCCAGTGCCGAGCCGGATCGTAGCCCAGTTCCCGACAGAGGTCGAACCAGGCGCGAGCCGGAGCGGCCGCTCCCGGCAGGTAGATGGACCGACCGTCCAGAAACAGTTCGCAGCTCGGACCGGTGATCACCTCTCGGCGGGAGAGACCAAGCTCATGACGGCCCAGGGTGGCCAGGGTGGTCTCATGGTACGGATGATCCTCCTGTCGCAGCACCTTCAGCGGCGCGCCGAGAATCCATGCATCCATGGCCATGCCCGGACCTCCTCCAGGGCAAACCTGGGTCATCAGCGATCTGCCGTCAATGCCTGGATAAATGACCCAGCGAATAATTAATCGATCCGCTGGAGGGTTATGCCCGGGTAGTAGTGCTGGAGGATCTGCTGGAAGGTGGCGCCCTCCAGGGCCATGCCATAGGCACCGGTCTGGCACATGCCAAGCCCATGGCCCCAGCCCCGGCCATAGAAGATCCAGCGGCGCTTGGCGCCTTGTCCGACCGTGAGCCAGCGGAAGACATTGTCCTTGAGACCGAGCAGACCCCGGATGTGCATCCCGCGAACCCGGTGCACGGCATCCCGGGAATCAATAAGCGCGAGGTCCAGAACGCGGCCCTGGTCGTTGTATTGGGCTTTCAGGTCCTGGATGCCCGGCACCTTGATGCGTTTGCGCACCAGAGCGAGCAGCTCTGATTCAGTGTATTCAACCCGCCAGTGGGCCGTGGGGTTGTAGCGATCCCAGGCCGCACCATCGGGGTCGAGCCGGCGCACCAGCACCTGGACAGGGCCCTCCTCGCTCGGAATCCACTTCAGGCGGTCACCCACCTGGATGTCGGCCTTCGGAACCAACCGCAAGCTACCATCCGGCGCCTCTTCCGCCAGCAGCAGCGAGGCTGCCAGTGAAAGAGGTTCGGGCCCGCCCCGCTTCCGGCGCACCTGCCGGTCCAGCAGGAGGGTCCCCTCTCCCGGTGTAAAGGGCTCCAGTTCCTGCCACAGGCGCCCCAGGGTCTGGAGGGCCTGCCGGAGGGTCATGGGTTCCTTGGAGGCCCAGGAGGAAGCACCCACCACGCCGCGCTGCGTGAGAAAAGCCGCCAGAAGGCGATCCCCCGGCAGCAGGGAGTCCGGCAGGAAGTAGCCCGCGTCCTGGGGCCGCTCCTGGCCCTCCACGAGCCCTTGGAAGCCAAAGGCCCGGGCCAGGGCAAGGGTGAGATTCCCCTCCCGCGGAAGGGGCTGGCTCCCCAGGGCCAGACGCCGCTGGAGGATCCGCACGGGTCCGGCGAGATCGTCCAGGGTGGCCGGCCTTGCCAGCCGCTCGCCGGAGAGCCAGTCGGCGGGGATGGCGACGGAGGCCAGGCGCAGGAGTTCCCAGCTGAGCCAGGGCTGCGGGCTCTCGGGCGTAACGGATGTTCCTGAAACATAGGGGAGCGTCAGTGGCTTCGCGGGGTAGCAGGGGACGGCGCGCAGGTAGGGTGCGTCGCCGCCGAAGACGTCGGCCACATTGGCGGTATGGCCTCCGCAATTGGCCATGAACAGGGCCTGGATCGGCTGGCCGCCATAGGTGGCGAAAAGCCCTTCGGTCTCCTGGACCGCGAGATCCGTGAGCGACTGTTCACCATCGCGGCCGCCGTAGACCTGGTCGGCTACCGTATCTCCCATGTCAAAGCCATCGGCTGTGCGTTTCCCTCGGTTGGCCACGGCATAGGTGCGCGCGGCCACTGCCTGGGCCTTGAGGGCCTCGATGCTCGGGAATTCCCAGGCGCCCATCTCCTTGGGGACCACGCCGCGCAGGTAGGTCTCCAGGTCCAATGTGTTCACCACAGTCAGACGGCCTTGAGCGTTGGGGAAGATCTCCAGCTTGCCCCGGTAGCGGCCTTTCCCCTGCAAGGTGGTGAGCTCGCCCGTGGGTCTTAGCCACACTCCATTCGGGGGAAGGGCGCGCCGCTCGTACCGTTCCGTGACGGCGTACAGGGCCCGGACCTTGCGAGGCTGGCCGGGGCGGGTTTCGGAGGCCACCCACAGCTCGTCGAAACCGAGATCCTGGAGTTTCTGCAGCACGGGTTCGGCCCTGCCCGCTTCCGGGAAATGGCCAGTGAGCACGCGCCAGGAGTCGGCATCCGGGACCTTCACCCGATCCGGGGCTTCGCCCAGTTCCTTCAACCTCTTCATCAAGGCTGCTGCCTCGGCGGTACTGTGGGCTCCCCCCACCTGGATGCGGTATTCAGTCGTGGGATCCGACACGCCCCGGCTGTCCCACCAGATCCTCAGCTTCTCCTCCGGTGCCAGCTTCATCAGCGGTTTCCCACCGCGATCACATACCTGGCCGCCGCTCTCAAGCGACACGATCCATTCTGTGGCCTGGGTGTCGAGGCCGATCTTCAATGGCGGCTGCACGGCGATGGCGCAAATAGCCGACAGGATCAGGGCGAGGACGGGATAGGGCTTCATCCGCCCGATTGTCCCACGAATGGTGCGAGGAGCGCCCAGCGGCGCGCGCGCAGAGACTCCGCATCCAGGAGAGCGCCACCCGGGCCTCGGCGGTTCAGCAGCAGGCCGATGCAGGAACGGTCCGAGGGGCGGTAGAACAGCGCGGGCCCGGTATACCCAAGGTGGAACCACCAGCCCGAGGCGGAGCCTGGATCCCCGTCCACTGGCGGGGCGGCGGGTGGGGTGCTCTCAGAGGAATCCTCGAGGATGTGGAGGCCGAATCCAGCGGGTATTCCAGACAACAGCTGTCCAAAGCGGCCAGTTCCAGCAAGAGCAGCCTGGAGGCCCAGGCCCCAGCGGGCTTCTCCCTCGCCTATGGCTGTCTCCACTGCCATGCGGTCGGGCCAGCCAGAAGCCATCCAACGGTCCAGGGTGGCGCGCAGCTGGGGCGCCGTGGCGCCGAATCCGGCATGTCCTTGCATACCGGCACGGGCATTGGCATCGTGGGGCAGGCGCGGATCCCGCGCGGGCAGGGGTGTCTCCGTGGCCAGAGTCCAGGCCACGGCATCGGGGCCGTTCGGGACTTCGATAGGTGCGCTCGGCCAGGGTGCAGGACTGAGCCCCGAGGCTTGTCCCAGCCTCGCAAAGGGGATCTCCGTCTCGGTCTCCAGCAGTTCCGCCAGGAGTCGGTAGTTCAGGTCTGAGTAGGTGGCCAAACCTGGCGTGGCAGGCCGCAATAGAGGGTGCTCTGGCACAGGCTGACGCAGTTGCTCGGCCACGGATTCACCCGTGAAAGGCCGCCAGGGTGGTAGGCCAGAGCTGTGCGACAACAACTGACGCACTGTGAGGGGTCTCTCGCGGTCATGGAAACCCAGTGCCCAGCGCCGATCCGCATGGAGATCGAGGAAGGCCAACGCCAGCGGAGCCGTCACCAGGGGTTTGGTGAGGGAGGCGAGGTCGTATAACCGGTTCACGCTTGGCTCATCTCCGCCAGGCTCTTCGCGACGGCCTTCTGCACTTGATCGGCCACCCCCATGGCCTCTTGGCCTTCCTCCCAGGTGACCCCCTCCTGGCTGCGGCCCAGACAGGCAGCATGGAAGGCTTCAATCTCTAGGCGCAGCGGTTCCCCTTCCTCGATGTCGGCGGTCTCAGGCTGCACGTGGGGGCCGTCGGGGCCCATGACCAGGCGCAGCAGCTCCAGCTTCTGGGCGGCAAAATCGAGGCTGGCGTACTCCTTGTCGCCGAAGGCGCGGAGGGTCCGCTCCTTCTTGCGGGCCACACGGCTGGCCGTGACCGTTGCGAAAGCGCCACCCTCGAACTTCAGGCGAGCATTCACCAGGTCCGCGTAGGGAGTCAGCACGGGCACCCCCACGGCCTCCACATCGATCACAGGTCGGCCCACCAGGGCGCGCAGCAGGTCGAGGTCATGGATCATCACGTCCATCACCACATCCACTTCCAGGCTGCGGGCGGGGAAGGGCGAGACGCGAATGGCTTCGAGAAAGCGGGGCTTGAACCCTCGCTCGCGAAGGGCGGTGACCGCGGGATTGAAGCGTTCGAGATGGCCGACCTGAGCCACGATTCCGGGTGATTTGGCGCGGGCTTCGGCAAGAGCCTTCAATAGGGCCAGGCCCTCATCGAGGGTCGCGGCGAGGGGCTTCTCCATCAGCACATGCTTGCCTGCCCGAAGGGCCTGGATGCCAAGGGCATGGTGGAAGCCTGTGGGTGCGGCGATCTGCACGGCATCGACCTCAGCCAATGCCTGGGCCAGAGAAGGGACCCACGGGGCACTGAATTTAGCGGCAATCTCGGGCCCGCGGATGGGATCGGGGTCCACCACGACGGTCAGGATGGCATCCGGCGCCGAAGCCGCGATCCGGGCGTGATGCTGCCCGAGGTGTCCCACACCGACAACGGCGACTCTCAACTTCGTCATGGTTACTCTCCCTCGTGGTTCAGCTTCCTCGGGCAGGTCACGCCAGCTGGCAGCCCGCGATCAGGCGCCCCGTTCAGGGGCGCCTTCCCACTCCCCGCTGCGCGGGATCGTGGAGCGGGGCCCCCGATGCTGCCCGAGGTGTCCCACACCGACAACGGCGACTCTCAGCTTGTCCATGGTCTCTCTCCCGGGTGGTTCAGCTTCCTCCCGATGAACCCAGCCTATCAGGGTGCTACCCTGAGGCCTTCTCTGCGAGGCGGCCATGAATTCAAAACTTGAAACGGTGAATCTAATCCGATGGTTTCATTTCGTGGCGATGTCTTTCGGAGGTGGCGCCGCGGTGGTGGCTCTTCTGCTTTCAGGTTTTGAAGAAGGCAGGGAGGATCTCCAAGGTCTGGCTGCGACCGTCTGGGCCAAGGTGGTGGCGTGGTCCTTCCGTCTGGCCTTCCTCGCGGGGATCGCGCTGCTGGTGCTGCTGCTCCAGAGTGGCCAGAATCCCTTTAAGGCGGGCATCTACTTCCACATCAAACTGACGCTGGTCATCATTCTCCTCGGGCTCTCGGAAATGACACCCAAGGCCCTGGCGGCGGGTAGGCGCGGCTCCGCCCTGCTGGTGGTGGTGCTCTTCCTGGCGGTGGGGTTCACGGTCTTCAACAAGGGACTCTTCCGCAAGGATGCTCCCAAACTCGTTCCCGAACCGGTGGCCGCCGCAATTGCCGCCCCGGTGCGCTGAACGGTACTGCCCCCGATCCACATTGATAGGCTCTGCGCCTTCGGCGCCCTGAGCATTAGGGACCTCAGTCTTCAGGCTCGTCGTAGTCGGCGTTGTGCCACACATTCTGCACGTCGTCGTTGTCCTCGAGCAGATCCACAAGCTTGAGGAAGCTGGCGAGTTTGTTGCCTTCGAGGGCAGTGCTGGTGCTGGGTGCCATGATGAGCTTGGCCTCGATGACCGGCAGCTTGGCGGCGTCCACGGCATCCTTCACGGCCTGGTAGGACTCCGGACTGGTCTTGATGACCCAGGCCTCCCCCTCGTTGATCACGTCGTCGGCGCCGGCCTCCAGGGCCACCTCCATGACTTTGTCCTCGGTGACTTCAGGCTCCACCACAATCTGGCCCTGCTTGGTGAACAAGTAGGCCACGGAGCCCTGGGCGCCCAGTTCACCGCCGAATTTGGTGAAGTAGCTCCGGACTTCAGGGGTGGTGCGGTTCTTGTTGTCCGTCATGGCCTCGACCATGATGGCCACGCCGCCCGGACCGTAGGCTTCGTAGATGACTTCTTCATAAGTCACGCCCTCGAGTTCGCCGGTGCCCTTCTTGATGGCGCGCTCCCAGTTGTCCTTGGGCATGTTGCTGCCTTTGGCCTGGTCCACGGCCAGACGTAGGCGCGGATTGGCGTTGACATCGCCGCCGCCGAGCCGCGCGGCCACGGTGATCTCCTTGAGGATCTTGGTGAAGACCTTGCCGCGCTTGGCATCCGCAGCGCCTTTCTTGTGCTTGATGGTGGACCATTTGCTGTGGCCGGACATAGGGTGTGCTCCTTCAATCAATCGTTCGTTCTACTCAGCAACCGCTCCGCGTTTGCTGAGTATGGGAAGAGAATCTTTTTCAATGCTTCGGAATCGACGCGTAGCGGCGATTCCGAAGCCGAGCCTCAACCCCGCTGCGCCCGGCGCGACACGCGGGCAAAGGACGGGGCCTCCTGGCGGATCATGGGGCGCTCAAGGAGGAACTGGTACCATTGTTCGCCGTACAGCTTCATCTTGAGGGCCTTGCCATTCTGCAGCAGGTTGCGGTTGGTGATGAGCCGTTCGTCGCCTTTGCAGATGTCTAGACCCTTGTTGAGTGTCTCGATGGCCTTTTCCCGTTCGCCCATTTCCAGCAGAACGTAGGCATAGACCGCGTAGAGCAGACTCTCCTTCTTGCCGGCCTTGAGGGCCAGGTTGAAGGTCTCCTTGGCCTTCTTCTTCTCGCCCCGCTTCCACTGGAGGATGCCCAGCATGGCTTTGGCGATGTAGTGCTGCATGGAAGCGGCGGCGAGCAGGGGCTCGGCTTCATCGTTCTTTTTGCGCAAGTACTGCACCACGCCGATCTGGCCGTCGATGCTGCCTTTCACGAGGAACTGCCTGGAGGAGAACCGGTAGCCCTCCTTCATGGTTTCGATGGCCTTGTCGAATTGCTGCTTCTTCAGCAGGTCGCCCGCGCGGGTGAAGATCGCCTCAAGGTCCTGCTGGATTCTGCGGCCCTGCCAGATGAAGAGGCCGGCACCCGCGAGAATACCGATGGGAATGCTGATCCACGGGCTGATGTGCAGCGGAAAAGAAAGCAGGATCACGGCAAGGGCAGCGCCCAGGCCGAGCAGGAGGTTGATCACGGAGACTCCGGATGGCACGGCCCGAAGCCGGACCAAAGGCCCATTTTATCGGCCTTCGGACTCATTTGCCATGCGTAGGTTCAGGCGATCACTCCGCTGCGGGAAGGGGCCGGTCTCCTCCGATGCACTAGGCGCTTGGCGGGGGAGGGCGTGGTGGCTTCCTTCCTGGGGCGGCCAGGGCCCCGTTTGGGGGTCGGCTCCTTGGGTTTCGTGACCTTCCGGACCTTGACTTTCTTGTCCTTCTTCACCCGTTCGCGACGGACCAGGGCTGCAGCGGCCCGGCCTGTGACCACCACGCGAGTGCCATCTTTCAGCTTCTTAACCTTGCTGCCCGGTTTGCGCCCTCGTTTGAGGCTCATGGCCAGGGGCTCCTCCTCGAGGAGTTCGCGCTCCAACTGGGCCTGGAGGGTCATCATGTCGCCGCGGTCCACCTCATGATCATGGCCACAGAGGTGCAGGAATCCGTGGATGACCAGCGTTTCGACCTCTCGTCTGCGACTGACCCCAAATTTCTTGGCCATTTTCTCGGCCGTGGGAAGGCTGATGACAATGTCCCCGAGGTGGGGAAAGGCACCTTTCTCCACGATGGATGGGAAACTGAGGACATCGGTTGACATGTTTTTCCCGCGATGTTCACGGTTCAGTTTTCTCATGCCGCGATCATCGACATAGGTCAACGAGATACCTTGTGCCTCGGGCGCAAGGCGATCCCGAAGGCCGTGAAGCAGTTTTCCAAGGGACTGCTCGCCGGGCCCACGCATTTTGCTTCGACTGGACCAATCAATTATGAAAGGGGTACGAGTCTGCGGCATGGCGATTTCCTTGTGCAAGATCAATCAAAGGGCACTCATCATGGTGCATTTTGGAACTTTCGTCAATGTCTCATTTCTAGATACAGGAATTGTATCGATGTTCAGCTCGAACTTTCCAGATAGATTTCGACGATTCTTTGAGTTTGAAAGATACCAAATGTTGATTACAAAAGACAAATATATGACATATGTAAAATTCAATTTCCCATGAGCATCCCCTGGCATGCTTAAACCATGGAGCCGCACCTTCCTTCCGCGCTTGCCGACCCCCTGGACCGTTTTCTGGTGCTTCTGGAGCGATGGAACCGCACCCATGCTTTGACGGCCCTGCCCCCGGGGCAGCGCCGGGAGGAACTTCTGGTGGATGCCGCCGCCCTCCTTCCCTTTCTCGCTGGGCTGCCTTCAGGGGCCCGGGTGGCCGATCTGGGCACGGGCATGGGGTCGCCGGCGGTGGTGTTGGCCCTGGCCAGGCCCGATCTTGAGATCCTTGGTGTGGATGCTTCGGTGAAGAAGCTGGCCTTTCTGAGGCAGGCAGCCATGGAACTCCCGATTCCAAACTTGAAAGTGGTCCACGGTCGCCTGGAGACGCTCCCTTCGCTCAAGGCGGATTGGGGCACGGCCAAGGCCCTGGGTTCCCTGGAGCTTCTGGTGGGTTGGTGGGCCAGGCATGGCCGTGAGGGGGGTCCCTTCTTCGCCTTGAAGGGGCCAGATTGGGCCGCGGAGCGAATTCCGGACGGCTGGGCCGCCAAGCCTTATCCCTACAGCCTTCCTACCCGTGGGCAGCGCGTGGTCGTTGAACTCCGCCGGAGTCAGGCTGAGAATCCAATGCAAACAGAAGCCCCCACGAAGGGGGCTCTGTAGGCGGTCCCAGACCAATATCAACGAGTGACGGTGTCTCCACTCCTCAGCTCTTCGATGGATCGGAGCACCCGACAGGTCGCTGTCTGTGGGTCGGTGCGAACAACCAACGCCTGTCCAAGGTAGTAGGTGGTGGATTCAGTGGGGGGCTTCTTCTGGTTGTCAGAGCCAACAGGGAAGGTTCGAACTCGGGTGGCAAGAAGCACATCACCCACCTTGAGACCATCGTTGGCGCCCTTGTCGATGATGATCATGTCCCCACCAGCTGAGTTTACCTTGGCATCTCTGGTATAGACTACGACGCCGGCATCGGCAGCGACCTTGACCGGCTCGGCGAGGTCGGTCCGCAGCTTGGCGGGAATATTGGCGGGTTCGACGAACCTCTCCAGATGATCTCCGACCTCCACGGAGTCGAGGCTGCGCTCAATTACAGCCACCGACCCGTTCGGTTGGGCGGTGATTATGCGCACCACGCCGACCTGCTGAATCACATCACCCAGTTTCTTCTTCGCAATGGCGGGGTGCATCAATCGTCGAGCCACCGTCTTGAGGATCAGGAACCGATCCCCGACTTTCACACCCTGGTTGACTCCCCCATTCAAATAGACCTGCTCGCCTTCGCCCAGAAATTGGCGATCCTCACGCTTGTTGGCTGTGATGGTGAAGGCACCCTGGCTCTTGAAATGGGCCTCGGCGCCCTCTGGGACAATGAAGGGGAGCTGAATGAAATCCTGGAAGGAGAAACCGAGTTCTGGACGCCGGACAGCGTTGGGGTCTACACGTCGTTGGTCCGGCGATAAATTGGCCACGGCTTCAGGTACGGTGCCAGCAGTGGCCACTGCCCGGGCCAGATCAATGATCAGGGGGTCGCCGGGATAGATCCAATGTGGGTCTTTGATCCACTGGTTCAGTTCCCAGATCTGGGGCCATGCGTAGGGATTCCCGAGGTATTTTCCGGCGAGATCCCAGAGCGTGTCGCCCTTCTGGACCATGTGGGTCCTGGATCCGTCCGGGACCTTGATCTCCTTGGGATAATCCCATTTGGAAGAATGCACTTCGACTTTAACGGCTTCGGCGGGGGTGGTCTCCTGGGCCTGGAGGCCCGGAACCGCGAGCGCCAGGGCTGCGAGGAGGCCGGGCGCCGCCGCAAGGGAACGCATCCGGCCGGCAAGCAGGCGAGTGGGCTGGTGCATCAGTACCCCCTGTAAGGATTGGACAGCGCTGATTATAGGTCCTCGACGCGAATCATATCTGAAAATAATGACAGGCGGTTGCGGACTTCGTCCTGACTGATCTGCTCCAGGCGTTCGGTGGAGAACTGCTCCACGGTGAAACTGGCCATGACCGAACCCACCAGGGCCGCATGCTTCAAGGCCGTCACATCGGTCCGCTCGATCCAGGCAAGGTAGCCCAGAAAACCACCCGCGAAGGTATCGCCTGCGCCCGTGGGATCAAAAACATTCTCCAGTGGGTAGGCTGGCGCAGCGAAGATGCCCTCGGGCGTGAACAGGGCCACGCCATACTCGCCCCGCTTGACCACCAGAATCCGGGGACCCAGAGCCTGGACCTTCCGATAGGCCTTGATAAGGCCATGCTCCTGAGTCAGTTCTCGAACCTCGGCATCGTTCACCAGGAGGATGTCCACCTCCTTCAGAACGGCTTCCAGGGCGGACCGGGATCCCCGGATCCAGTAGTTCATGGTGTCCAGCGCGATCCACTTGGGGCGGGCGGTCATCTGGTGGACGACATTGAGCTGGAGCACGGGATCGATGTTCCCCAGAAAGAGATACTGGGATTCCCGATAGCCCACGGGCAGGTCTGGCCGGAAATCCGCGAAGACATTCAGATCTGTGGCGAGCGTCTTGGCTTCGTTGAGGTCATAGCCGTAAAGCCCCTTCCAATGGAAGCTCAGGCCCTTCACCC
Organism: uncultured Holophagaceae bacterium; assembly: GCA_903927605.1. The sequence continues at coordinate 12,377 of CAIYNT010000280.1, read as the reverse complement.
GGGAGAGCCCGGCAAGGTCGATGGGCCGCCGATCGAAGACTCGCATCTGGTCCGGGCCGAAATCTTCACCCACCACGGCGACGATCCGGACAGGGTGGAACCGGCTTGCGCTCAGGGAGAAATAGGTGGCCGAGCCGCCCAGGGCATGTTCCCGGCGGCCGAAGGGGGTTTCCAGGTCGTCAAAGGCAATGCTTCCAACTGCCAGCAGGCTCATGATCGTGGCTCCACTTAAGAATCAGGGCTGGACCGGCGAGGGCCCGAAGTACAACAGCCAGGCCTGGGTTCCGCCCATGGGGACTGGAGCCTGGGCATAGCGGACCACCATCGGCAGCTGGCCAGAGGTCAATAGCATGAGGAGACCCTCGTGGAGAACCGGATCCGGTCCAAGGGTCACCTGGAGGCTGCGCCATCCGAGGACCACCCCATCTCCCAGGCGATCCTTCAACCGTTCCATGGCGTCGGGAAGAGAGTGCCCTCGGAGATCAAGGGCCCCATCGACCTCGATGGCCATGCCCGCGGCCAACTGGAAGCGCAAAGGCCCAAAGGGCTGGGTCAGGGGTTCGGCGGCGGCCACCGATTTGGGGAGTGCGACCTCAGGCATCTGCGTTGGAATAGGGGCCTGCGCAGCTCTTGGGGGATTGATGGCGGAGGATGATGGCGAAGACGCCCGGTCTGGCAGATCCTTCGGAAGGGGCTTCAACCCTTTCAAATCCCTGATGGCTTCCTGAAACGTTTCCGGAATCGGGGGAGCGAGAATCATCGGGGCGGGGGCGGAAGCCCCACTGGCCCCAGGTTTGGTCGGGGTCGGCAAGGCTGATTTCAGCCCCATGGCCGACAGGAACACTGCGTCTTCATCGTCCAGAGCCGCGGGTCCACTGGGTTTGGGGGCAGGTTGGGGCATGGTTTTCCGGGTCGGCTCGGGTATCTCCGGGCCGAATTGTTGTTTCAGTTTTGCCAGATCCTGCTTCCAGGCCATGAACCTCCCTTACCCTGTCCAGAGTAGGCCATCACCGTCTTAGCCCAAAGCCTGCCGTTGCAATCCTGCACCAGCCTGAGGCAAAACGCCGCCGCGAGATATGGGTTCAACCCGGCCGGGGTTGGGGACATCCAAGGATTGACGCCCTGTGGCGTAACCTGGCACATCATTCGCTCGTATCCTCAACCACCCACCCTGGAGGCCCTCATGCGCCGCGTCGCATCCATGCTCATCATCCCCCTGATCCTGGTTTCTGGATTCGCCCTCAAGGCTCAGAGCCCGCACTACGGCCTCAGCCTGAACCTGACTCTCCCAACCGGGGCTTTCAACAGCACGACCTACCCTCCCTATACCTCTCCGTTCAATCAGAGCGGGGCGCTCGACGCTCCTCAGCGAGAGACCTACGACGTGGGCCTGGGTGGCAGCTTTACAGCCAGCTTTCCCACGGACCGCACCCTCGCCATCCGCCTGAACCTGGGCTACACCTCTGAGACAGGAACCAACAGCGCACCTTCCTATCCCAATGCCAATCTGCAGCACTCGATGTTCAGTGTCGGCGGCGACCTGCAAATCTTCCCGCAAGGTGGGGCCTATCGCCATCGGGGCCTCTACTTCCTTGCTGGGCTATCCGCCGATTTCGAACAGTTCAGCTTCAGCCAGGGCAGTGATCCCAACTACTTTCCGGATTCTTCCGCCAGCAAGAGCCGTCTGGGCGGGACCGTCGGCCTCGGCCACACCTTCGGCTACGATGCGGGCATGCGTTTCAACCTGGAAGCCACCTTCCACAAAACCCTCACCGGCCATGACGTCGGCGCCGGAGATCCCCCCAGCACGGACTTCGTGAAGCTAGGGTTCGGAGTCGTGTTCTGAGCGGACACTCGCGGCCAGGGGAAGGGCCATCGCGAGGTCCTTCCCCTGGCCACATTACTGAGGGTCCTTCTTGGGGACGGTCTTCTTTTTCTTCTTCGGCTTCACGGGCTCGGGTTCTTCTTCTTTGCCCAATAGGCCGTTGACGAGGCGGGTGACGTCCTTGTTGGCAGGATCCAGCTTCTGGAGTCTCCTGGCGTACGTGAGGCGCTCCTGCTTGGGGCGTGCATCATCGGCTTTCACCTGTTCGAGCTTCCCGACGACGTACTGGGACGCTCCTCCCGCCTCGGCCATCTCGGCCTTCTCCGCAGCCAGGAAGGCCACCCAGTCGGCCGTGGTTTTGGTTGTGGTTGCTTTTGCCTGTCGCAGCCGATCGAGAATGCCATCAATGTCCTTCAGGGCATGCTCGCTGTGAGTGATGGCGGCCTGCTGCTCATCCATGAAGATCTTCAGCTGCTGCTGGAGCTTCATCTGGTCTTTGGTGAGTCCGGGAGCCTCGTCGAGTTCCTTGAGGCGGGGAGCCTGCTTGGTGATGGCATCCCGGCACTCCTTGAGCTTCTGCTCATGCTCCGCGCGGGTTTTCGCTAGGAAGGGTTCCGCGGTGGTGAGATTCTCTTCGGCAGCCGACTGGGCCTTCTGGAAATGGATGACCGCGTCTTCCCAGCTGCCTTCGGAGAGGCAGGCCCGCGCGGCCAGACCTCGCAGGGCCACGAGGGCGTGCATGTCGTTGTAGTCGGACGGATTGACCGTGAGCCCTTCCCGCCCGAGCAGCGCCTCCACCCCCTTGCGGACCGTGGTGGCCTCCCCCCGCTCCAACTGGAGTTCCCAAGGGCCCCGGACCTCCTTGAAACGGTCGGTGAGGCTTTGGGCGCCCAGGCTCATGGCCAGGGCACAGGCAAGCAGGAATCCGAAGCGGGTCATGATCGCTCCCTCTTGAAACAGATTGGACTGAACGGCTGGATCTACTTCTTCGCGCCCTTTTTCGCTGGCTTGGGTTCCTTCGCAAAGGCCTCTTTGCCGGCCTTCAGGTTGTCGAGGGCCTTCTGGGCACCCACGTTGCCTGGATCCAGCACCAGGAGCCGGTTCAGGAAGGCTGCTTGGAGCTGGGGTGAGCCCAGCTTGGTGATGTTCTCGGGGACCCTCAGCACCGCGTCCACCCAGTTCTTCTTGCCGACGAGCTTCACCTTCTTGATGACCTGCTGCGTATTGAACTGGGTGATCTCATCATTCTGGTCAGATACAGCCTTGTTCGCCTTGGCGACCGCCTCATCGGCAGCCTTGATCATCCCCTCGACCTCCTGGTGGTTATCGCTAAGGATCTTGGTGACCTTCGGCGCATTCACCATGTTTTGCTTGTGGACGGGTAGAGCCGCGTTGATCTGGTCCAGTTCCTGCTCTTCCTGGGGGGCCTTGGTGATCCGGGCTTTGAGTTCTTCGAGGCCTTTGTTGTCCAGCTTCTTCTTCTTGGCATTCACCGCGTCCACATCTTCTCTCAGAGCTTTCAGTTCAGCCTGGAGCTCCTGCTGGCGGAGTGCGTTCTTGGCGACATAATCGCCCGATTCCTGGGACACCTTCTTCCACTGGGCGGCAATGGGAGCCTGGGCCTTTTCCAGATCGGCCAGGGTGCCCCGGGCCTCCTGGGCTCGTTTGGTCTGGACCTCCACGGTCTTCTCCCACAGTCCAGCCTCAGAGCAGACATTGGCATAGAGGCGATAGAGGGACATCAGCCCCTGGGCGTTATCAAGGCTCTGGACGATGGACTTCGCATTTGAAGCATCGAAGGCCGGCCTCTGGGCGGGAATCAGGGTCTGAACTTTGGCAAGGGCCTCCTGGGGTTTCAGCTCCTTCAGCAGCTGATTGATGCCAGGGAGTTCTGCATTGAACCGCTTGACGAGGTCGACAGGTGCAGAGGGCTGAGTTGCTGGGGCCTGGGCGACCAGGGCCACCGCTGGTAAGAGCACAAAAGGCATCAGGCGCATGGGCACTCCATCAAAGTCCAGGTACCAGGGTAGCGAAAAGCTCCGGAGGCGGTGTTCTTGATCGCGAAGATGTGACGGGATCAATCGCTCGTCCGCTTCTCCTCAAGTTCCAGCCATTCCAATTCCAGGATTTCCAGGTCGGACTGGGTGGTATCCCGGTCCTTCAGGGCTCGGTGCCCAGGGCTGTCGGGACGGAGGAAGGCTGAGGGATCAGCGAGGATCACATCTAGCTCCATGCATCGATCCTGGTGGGCGGCCAGCGCCTGCTCGACCTCCGCCAGACGACGTTGCTCTTTCTGCGAGAGGCCTGCTTTCCTGGATTTGGCAATCTCTAGGCGAGTCACCCCGCGGGAAGCGATTGTCTTAACGGACGTCTGCTCCGCTGCGCGGGTCTGCCGCAGGCTGCGCACAGTGGAAGGTGGTCCTTCGTAGAACTCCCAGCGAGGGGATCCGCTTTCGTTCCAGGCCAGAGTATGAGTGGCCACTTGGTCGAGGAAGAATCGATCGTGGCTCACCAGGAGGAGAGCTCCGCCAAATTCCAGTAAGGCCTCCTCGAGGTTCTGAAGGGTGGGAATGTCCAGGTCGTTGGTGGGTTCATCCAATACCAGCAGGTCCGCGGGACCAAGCATGGCCTTCGCCAGGAGCAGGCGGTTGCGTTCCCCGCCACTGAGGGTCGCGGATGGTCGCGACTGCTGGTCCACCGGGAACCCGAAGCGCGTGAGGTAGACATGGGCCAGCACGGTGCCATTGCCGGTTTCCACGATGGCCGCGCGATCTGCAAGATTGTCGAGGATGCTGCGAAGGCCATCGAGTTCGCCGCGACCCTGGGAGATGGCCGTTACGGCGAGCTTAGGATGGCGGCCCACCTCACCCCGGGTCGGCTCCAGTTCCCCCAGCAGAACCTTCAGGAGCGTTGACTTCCCGCATCCGTTGGGCCCCAGCAGGGCGATGCGCATGCCGCGCTGGAGGCTGAGATCCAGATTCCCCAGCAACTCGCCACCACCTGGATAGGCGAACTGGATCCCTTCGGCCCGGATGAGCGCGTCGCTGCGGTTGCCGCCCTTGGTGAAGGCCAACCCCAGGCGGACCTCCAGGCGGGTCCGGTCCTCCACGTTGCTTTTGAGATCCAGCACCTCCTCGATACGGAGCTTGGACTTGCGGGTGCGGGCTTTGGCGCCTCGCCTCAACCAGGCCATCTCCCGCCGCAGACGGTTCTGCATGTGCTCCGTGAGCCGGGCCTCACGGAACTCACGATCGGATTTCTCCAGGAGGTAGTCGCTGTACCCGCCGTTGTAGCTGCGAAGGGCTCCTTCCTCCAACTCCAGCATCCGCGTCGCCACCGCGTCCAGCAGATGGCGGTCGTGGGTGATCAGCAGCAGGGCGCCTTCGAAGGCCAGGAGCCAGGCCTCAAGCCGCTCCACCTGCTCGGGGTCGAGGTGGTTGGTGGGTTCGTCCAGCACCAGCACATCCGGTTCCTTGAGCCAGGCCTGGGCCAGAGCCACGCGTTTCCGCCACCCTCCGGACAGGGATTCCACTTCCGCGTCCAGGTCGGCCAGGCCCCAAGTGGTGGCAGCGGCCTTCAATCGGGGGAGGAGATCCCAGCCCCAGTGATCCAGGCAATGCTCGATGGTTTGCAGTTCGTCCACGAGTCGGGCTTCCGCCTCGGCTCCTGCGCCATGGAGAATGTCGTGGATCTCCCGATGCCGGGCCAGGTAGGCGGCATGGTCCGCCAGAGCTGCTTCCAGGGCCTGGCGGACCGTGGCTCCAGATGCGAAATGAGGTTCCTGGCTGAGGCGGGCGATCCGGAGCCCCTGGGTGACCACGACGGTGCCTGCATCGGGAGTTTCATCGCCGGACAGCAGGCGGAACAAGGTGCTCTTGCCAGCGCCATTGCGGCCGATGAGACCGACCTTCTCACCCTGGAAGAGACCGAAACTCAGTCCGTCCAAAATGGCTGTCGCGCCATATCGTTTCGTGACATTGATCAAACTCAGGGCGATGGATGGCAAGAACGGCTCCTAGGACCTTCCAGAATCCCACGGATGGGTTGATCCTTGCCCCCAAACTCATCCGAGGCACCCATGTCCCTACAAGAAGAACTCCAGATGTCCAAACTGCCCGCGCCAGGCGTGCAGCTGATGCTCCAGCTGATGCTGACGCGCGAGGCCGTCGTCCGCGTCCAGGAGCGGCTGTTTGAGGCCCACGGGCTGACGATCCAGCAGTACAACGTGCTGCGCATTGTGCGTGGGGGACCCACCAAGGGCCATCCGATCTTCGAGATCGAACACCGCATGATCTACCGGTTCGCCAACGTCACGCGCCTCGTCGACCGCCTGGAACTGCAAGGGCTGCTGAAGCGGGTGGCGGATCCCAAGGATCGCCGGGTGAGCCGCGTGGTCATCACCCCGAAGGGCCGTCGTCTCATGGACCGGCTGGATGAGCCGGTCCAGACCATGGCGGCTCGCCTCACGAGTTGCTGCGACGAGGAGGAATGCCTGACCATGGCCAGCCACCTGGAAAAGCTCCGCGACCACTGTGTCCAGCAGGGCGGGCTTCACGAGGAACTGGTGGGCGTCAGCAACTGATCCAGGAGGTTATAGGCCTCGGTTTCTGACACGCCCCCAAGCTGGAGCCATCGGCCTTCGCCCAGATCCATCCACAGCATGCGCGACGCGGCGTTCCACCAGCCCTGTCTGAGGGTGCGTGCCCCGGCCAGGTGGGAGGCCCCCTTGAGCTGGGCTTCACTGGGCCGATTCACAGCCTGGACCTGCCAGGGACCGCCCCCGGACGTGCGAAGCCGCAGCACCCCGTGCTGGAGTTCCCAGTGGCCTCGAGGCAGACACAGTTGCATAGGACCAGGCCCTGTGACCTGGTCGCCGAGGCAAGTCACTGTCCCCTCTTGTTCCGGAGTCCACTTCACACCGGTGAAGGCAAGGGCAGCTCCTTCCCAGCCGACGCTCCCCAGATCCGACAAATCCGTATCTCCAAGCTTGATACGGAGAGCAGAAGCCGGAGCTTGATCGAAGGTGGGATCGATGGGCACCCAGCGATCCTTCAGGTGGACCTCCACCCAGAAGTGCAGCCCGAGCAGCTCACCCAGGCCCACCCAGCCGGTGACGCCCCGGGCCGGGACACCCAGGCGCCGCAGCAGTGCCACGGCAAGCACGCCATGTTCCGTGCAGTCCCCCCGTGGGTGATGGCAGACTTCCAGGGCCGAGGCGAAGCCCACCGTGAAATCTTTCTCGGTGATCCACTCGAAGACGAAGGTGTTCACCCGGCGCGCGAGCTTCCAGCGGGACAGCCCCGGGGGAAGGGCCATGCGACGGATCAGCCCGTCGAAGGCTGGATCCTGGAAGGGGACCAGGGGGCTGGGAGCCAGGAAACGGACTTCATCGGGAGGAGGTGTGCCTTGGATGGGGAGTTGGGCCGCCTCGGCCGGAGTTGGCAGAGCCGCCCGTCGCAGGCGCCATCTTCCTTTGGAGAGCTGCGTCTGTTGGGCGTCCTCGGGGAGGCTGGGCAGAGATCCCTCCCCCCGCAGGACAAGGTCCCTGATCCAAGGCTGGAAGGGGTGGGGTGGGAGCGTCTGGAGGGTCCGTTCGAAAAAACCCTCACCGGAGCTGCTATCTGGAATAGGGGCCGGAAGCTCAGAGCGCTGAGTGAGCACCTCCAGGCCGCCCAGCTTCGTTCGTTGACGGACCTCTCCCGCAACAGGTGAGATCCAGACTTCGACTGGGGAAGTGGCTGAGCCGTCTTGTTCCTCCCCGGTGAACCGTACCGTGTCTGGAAACCCAGGGAGGGGGGCTGCCCCCTGGGGCTCCAGTTGCAGGGTGCTCCATTGCTGAACCGGGAAGGAGAAGGTGGTGGCCTGGACGGCTCGGCCCAGGCGGGCGGCCTCCTTCAAAAGAGAGTCCAGGTCTTCGGGCCAGAGGAGTGCACCGGTCGGGACCTCCTTCTGCACGGCGGAACCATGGGTGGGCTGAATGGACAGGGCGCCCGGCTCGCGGGGGGACCATTCGGCCCGGCCTTCGTAGGGCTCAGAGGAGAGTTGCAGGCGCCAGGTGAAGGTCAATTGGCCTTCGGGGGACTTCCTGGCGGTCTCGCGCACTTCCTGGCGGATTTCCTGGCCCATTCGGGAAAGCACCATCCATTCCCGTGAGCGGACCTCTCGAATTTTCCCGTCCAGGCTCGTTTCCAGGGTGGAACCGCCAACCTCCTGTCCCCCCAGCCACTGCCGGAAGGTCCGGGGTGGAGCCGCCTGGCCAAGGAGGGTCAGGCATGTGAAGGACAGCACGAGAAGGGGGGATGCGCGCATCCCCCCAGTCTATCGGCGCCGTTCGGATCAACCAGCCATCCAGCCATCCATCGGCCGGTGGTGCCTGCGCTCGCGCATCCTCGTCCGGGCATAACCGCGCATCTCGGCGGCTTGGGCCCGCTGCTCGGGGGTGAGCACAGCCTGTACTTCCAGCCGCACCGAGCGCTGGGCCAGGATCATGTCGAACCGGGCGGCGGCAGCCTTGTCATAGAGGGCACGGAGCTTGGCTTCCGGTGTGGCCGCGTCCTGGAGGGCCGTCCGCAGGTCGATCCCGGCATGCTTGACTGCGTCCCGTCGAAGGACCAGGTCGGAATGATGTTTATCCCGGATGGTCCGGATGCTGGTCTGCTGAACCTCGGTCAGGTGCAGAGCCTGGCTGATCCGTTCGGCGCGGGGGCCGCGGCCAGATCCGGACTGGGCCGCCAGCGGGAGCGCCAGCAGGGCGAGCATCAAAGTGGACCGGAGCAGGGATGTCATGGGTGCCTCCTGGTGAGGGCTGTTCAACGGCCTCGTTTAGTGAGACACGGATCTGGAGCGGAGGTTGAATCCGGGCAGACTGGAGAGATGATCCGGACTTGCGAGGCCATCGTTCTGAAAGCCGTGCCCTTCGCCGAAGGCGGGGCGGTGGTGTCCTTTTTATCCGAGCATGGTGAGCGACTGTCGGGCCTGGCCAAGGGTGTGAAGAAACCCACAGCTAAGTGGGTGGCGGCCTTTGAACCCCTGAGCATGGTGCGGGTCAGCTTCTTCGGAAAGGAACAGACTGAATTGAAACGTGTCACCCGCTGTGAACTGAGCTTCAGCCCGCTCACGTTGGGACACCTGGACTCCAGCCTGGTTATGGCCTGCCTGGCGGATCTCTTTGACCGGGTGGCCCGGGAGGGGGTGGAGGACGATCGGCTCTACCGCCTGCTCAGCGTCTGCGGACGCGCATTGAAGGTTGATCCCGACAATGCCCTCGGCATTCTCGCCTATGCGGAGCATTGGCTGCTCCACTGCATGGGATTATTGCCTCATCCCCGCGCCTGCGGCCGGTGCGGGAACGAGACGGCCCCGCTCGTCATCCTCAGTCCGGAGGTAGGGTGGTGCTGCTCCGTCTGCACTCCGGTGGATCCCGTGGAATCCCTGCCTGCCGGAAGCCGGGATTACCTCGGAAGCCTCCGACTCAGCGGCGCAGACGCCGCCCCCAGAGTGGACATTGCGGATGAAGCCCAACAGGCGGTCACGGCCCTCCTCAGAGCCCGGCTGCTCCAGGAACTGGGCGGTGGGCTGAGAAGCTACGACGTGCTCTGGCGTTCCGTCTAATTCTTTTCTTTCGGTGCGGAGGAGCCGATGGAACCCCCATGGAAGAGAAACGGGGCATGGGACGGATCGGATCCGTTTGGAACCAGGTGTCGGGGGCCAGGATCCCGATTAATTTGGTGCCGCTCCTGCTCCTGGGGGCGTTAGCCTACCTGCTGTTCCGCCATTCCGAAGCCCTCAGCCCGGTGGAGGGGGCCCTTCTGATCATGGTGGCCGCGGGATTTCTGCACACGGGTCTTCACTGGTGGGACTGGCAGCTTCGGCTGACCAGGGACGGGTCGCTCGCAGACTGGGTCCAGCGGATCCATCAAGGCGAGCGGAAACCGCAGTTGATTCCGGAGGGTCTCTCTGAACGGGACCACCAATTGGCAGGGGCTTTGAATGGTGTGATCGAGGACGTTCAGAGGCAACGCTCAGAACTGGCGGACCTCCGGTGGGCGATGGCGCGAGACTGGAGGGATCTGGATGGCCTATTGGGGGCGATCCAGCACCAGCATGAGGTCGAGGCGGAACTCTGCCTTCAAGGTGGTGCCCGGTTGGAATCCCTGGGGTGGGATCTGAAGGCTGCCTTTGAGAACACCCTTCGGCTCGACCAGATCGAGCTGAACTACCGATTGCGAGCAGATCAGTCCAGGATGCAGGGACAGGCCTTCCGGGGCACGCTGGAACAGTTGCAGGCAGGACTGGATCAGTTTGAGAATCACCTGGAAGAGCTCCAGGACACCTTCCCGCGACTGCGTCGTGAGGAGGATGCCCTGAGGCGGCTGGCCGATGCGGGCCTACGGCAGGGGGCTCGGCTGAACCTCTCCGCGAAGGGGCTTGTGGCCCATACGTCCAGGCTCGTGGAGGACGCACAGGCCCGCACGGAATGGCTGCGCAAGCTGCGCCAGTCTGCAGATCGCGTACGGGACCAGACCGAAGCCCTGGCCCGCCGCATGGAGGGTTTTCGCGAAGAGGCACAGACACGGATCCGTTCCTTCGGGGGGGCTCAGGGCTCGTTGAAGGAACTCGATCAGGTGGCTCAGCAGACGGGGTTGCTGGCGGTAAATGCCGCCATCCTCGCCCAGCAGGAATCGGGAAGCGCCGGGCTGGCGGCGATCGGCGGACGTCTGCGCTTCCTGGCCGATCAGACCGCCGAGGGTGCCACCGGGATGGAGCGAATGCTGGGCGACTACCAGCACGGTCTGGAACGCGAGAGCGCAGGCTTGTGGGATCTCCAGGAAGTCGCACAGAAGCTTCTCGCGGAAGTCCACGAACTGCTGAGGACGGCCGGGCACATGGACCAACATGGGCAGGACCTGGAGCGCGCCCTGGAGGCCCATCTGGGGATGGTGGACCAGGTGCGTCAGTCCTCCGAGCGGGCAGAGCTCTCCCTGCATGAGGTCAGCGCACGGGCGATGGCCCTGGAATCCGCCCACGGTCGGCAATGGAGTGTGGAGGCCAAACTCACGCCGGAGCAAGAGCGCCTATCCAGGATGGGTAAGCGTTTGGCGGAAGTCGGCGACGGTCTGGCCCAGCTCAGCCGGCAGAACATAGATGAGATCTGGGACATCCTGGCCCGTCACCAGGAGGTCCGGCGCACCGAGGCCTACCGGCAGGTGACCTCCGGGGGACTGTCTCACCTGCTGGCTGCGCAAGAAGGGGCCGATGCCGTGTGGAACGGCCTCACCTGGGCCCGCGCACAGCGACGCCCGAGACTTGAGCAGAGCAGCAAGGATCTGCCTCCCCTTGGACGCCTCGATCCTGATGGGGGCCTGCGTTTGTTGGTCCTTGGACAGGATGCGCTCCACCGTCCCGAGGCTTCGGCCTTGGAATCCTGGACCTGCGATCCGGCGGGTCAGGCCTGGGATCTCCATCTCAGGGCCTCTCTGAGGACCGAAAGCCACCGTCTCGCCCTGCTGGCCCTGCTCAAGGAGAGCCAGCTGGCGATCAGTTTTCCCTCGCTGGATATGCGCATCACCCCTGAGGGCGTATGCATCAAGCTGCCCCATCCCTACCCCGGGCTGCCGGAATTCCTGGCAGGACTCAGACTGGAACTCTCGGTAGAGCCCAATCTATGGGAGCACCCCTTCCGGGAGGCTGGAGCCCGAACTGCAGAGGTCCAGAGGTTGATCTGGATGGGGCCCGGCCAGGGTGGAGGCTTGCACAACCCGTGGATCCGGCTTGCTCACAGCTGGGTCCATGATCGGCATCACCATGAGTGCCTTCTGCCTTGGTTGTCCACCGGGGGGCACCGCGCGCCGTGTCCCTGGGCGGAAGACGACCATGCCGCGATGGTCCCGTCAGATCCAGTACCGGTTCGTTGCCTTGGTCTCGGGGCCGATGCGGTCCTGCTGCATTCATTTCAGGAGCGTCTCATCCACCTCGGTGCCAGAGAGGGCCCAGCAGGCATGACGCTCTGTGCGGTCGGCATCGGCCACCCCCATCCGGAAGCGCTGCTGCTGGGCTTGTTCCAGCCGGGCGCGGATCTGGCGGGCGCCTTCCACCCGGATCTCGTTCCATACCAGGTGCGGATGCGGGACGAGGTCCTGGGGGGCACCACGGGTGATCCCTATCGCGCCGCCTGGTCCATCCTTGAGGATCTGCAGCGGGAAGGCTGGTTGATGCCTCTGCCTTCGGAATGATCGCTGGAGGGGCATCGGTGATGGGCCTGCGATACGCCGCACCAGCTGGCCCACGTCGAAACGCTCATTAAGTGCTAACGTGGAGTTGTGGATCAGGGCGTCGCTGTCCGCAAGGGCAGAGGAAAGTCCGGGCTCCGCAGGGTGCTGGGCCTGGTAACACCAGGGCGGGGCGACCCGACGGAAAGTGCAACAGAGAAGAAACCGCCGATGGCCGCGCAAGCGGATCAGGCAAGGGTGAAACGGTGGGGTAAGAGCCCACCGCCGGACTGGCAACAGGACGGGCACGGCAAACCCCCCAGGGAGCAAGACCAAATAGGCCG
>CAIYNT010000279.1 GCA_903927605.1 uncultured Holophagaceae bacterium | reverse complement strand
GTGTTCTCATCGGCCACAAGCGAACCTTCGTGCTCATCGCCGACGAACTCATTCTCCGTCTCCAACCCATCTGCTATCGGATCACTCTTGCATCCATCCAGGATTCAGGTTTGATCAACTTTGTGGCGCAAACCTCTTCCTTCAGGTGGGGGTCCAGCCATGCTCTTCATTTTACGCTGCCCCGGAATGGTCCGAGGGCTTTGCGCAAAGTAGGATTGGACAAAATTTGTCTAATAGCATGCGCGATACTTTCCAGAACGAGTGAAACCATCGCAAGGACTCAATGAGTTACGGCAAAAACAAGGAGCGCAAGCACTGGGAGAAGCGGGCGATGCCGCTTAGCGTCGGCACGCTGACCCAGTCCAAGCGGGATGCCTTGTTTGCCATCCGGGAGCAGGTTCTGACCCTCATGCGGACCATGGCCGCGACCGCGTTCATTCAGGAGCCCCTGGACGAAACCGTGTCTGACCACGCTCTCGACGAACGCCTTCTGGAGGTCCAGCGGAATTGCGCAGGGCTCAACTCTGTGTGGCGGGAGCAGGCTCGGATGCGGGTGAAGCCCGCGCTGGAGCAGGTCAGCCAAAGGTATTTCCGCAAGCTCGTCGGGAGACTCCGGTATGTCGACCAGCTTCGGCCGGTCGACGAGACCCCGAAACATGCACCTAAGACTGAGACCGCAGGGCCCAAGGCACCTCCTCTGTCCAAGTATCTGAACATCCCCCTGGAGATCGAGGCCGCCATCACCCCCGCCGAGATCGCCGAGTTGAAGGCCCTGGCCGCGAGTGGCGAGGCGGTGAACGCCTTCGGCGCCGCCCGGCGCGGCGACGACATCGGCTTGTCCAGGAACCAGGTGGCGGTGCTCCTGTTCATCCATGCCCAGGTTCAGGAGAAGCACACTCCACCCGAGTTCGGGCTAAAGGACAATTTCACACTGCAACTGCACATCGACCCCCGGATGGTGCCCACGCACCAGAAGGCGGAGCCGCTGGATCTCATGCAGGGTGTGGCCTGGCTCCTGAAGGATGATGCCAACCGCTGCTACTTCCGGTTCCTGGATATCTCCGGAGCAAGTCCAAGGTCTGAGCGGATTAGGCTTCCCCTGGCGCTGCCCAAGGCGATGGCGGGCCGGATGCGGACGTCGGACAGCGGCTGGGCCTCCCTGATCCTTGAACTGTCCGAGGACACCGTCGGGGTCCGCCTGCTGAGTGGGAAGCCCAAGCCTGAACTGCCGGCCCAGGTTACCCGGTTCGTGGGCCGAGACTTTGGCTACACCAACACCATCGCTTTGTCGGTGCTGGAGGCACCGGTGGCGGTGGACCTGGACGTGCTCCGGGCGACCATGAACGGCCTAAACACCGGACAAAAGGCCAAGGATCACCTCCTGGGCCACATTCTCCCTGAGTCGGTGGTCGTCCTGGAACGGCACCTGTTCTCAGGTATCCCGTTCCTGGCCCGAGTCAACCAACTGTGCGAGGGCATCGACGGCTACAAGTCGCGGATCGACCTGGCCTACCACGACCTCGAGGCCCCGCAAGGCGGTTCTGGCCAAGGAACTGGGTCTGGGCCCGCTGGACCATATCCAGCCGGAGCACAAGAAGGTCTCGCCCCTGGCCAGGGAGTTCTTTGGCCTGCTCGGGCAGATCAGTGATCTGAAGGCGGCCCGCCGGGCCGCTTATCAGAAGGTATCCAGCATCAAGAAGTGCTGGTTTGGCTATCTCTCGACCCAGGAGGTCCTGCTGGCGACTCGTCATCAGGCGGCCGTGGTCCGTGAGGACCTCACGGTCGAGGCCATCGAGAAGGACAGTCCGGTCTATCGGGGCCGGACCTATAACAAGATGTTGAATAATGGCGCCAAGGGCCAGTATCTGCGCAGGGCTGCGAGCAAACTTCTCTGGAATGGTATTCCAGAGGTCGTCGCCCCGAGCTGGTACACCTCGCGGACGTGCCTAACGCATGCGGAGATCGTGGACAAGCAGCATCGGAAGGGGGAGTCC
>CAIYNT010000278.1 GCA_903927605.1 uncultured Holophagaceae bacterium | reverse complement strand
GTCGACCGCGACCGCTACTACTTCATGGAGGTCAACACCCGCATCCAGGTGGAGCACCGGGTGTCCGAGCTTTGCTACAGCCTCAGGTTCACCAACCCCAGTGACCCGCAGGACTTCTTCGTGGTCGAGTCCCTGGTCGAGGTCATGGCGCTGCTGGCGCGCCACAAGAAGCGGTTGCCGAAGCCGGAGCGGGTCCCGCGTTTCCGGGCAGGCGCCGAGGCCCGGCTCAACGCCACCGACGCCTCTCTCTCGCCCCACGCCGGGGGCATCATCCGTTACTGGTCCAAACCCATCGAGGGCGAGATCCGTGACGACCAGGGCATCAGCCTGGTTAACCCCGACACCGGCATGTTCATGCGGTACCGGGTGGCCGGTGCCTACGACTCCAACATCGCGCTGCTGCTCACCAAGGGCGAAAACCGCCTGGCCAGCTATCTCCACCTCTCCAAGGTGCTGCGGCAGACCAGCATCCGGGGCCAGCAGGTCGCCACCAACCTCGAGTTCCATTACGGCCTGGTCAACTGGTTCATCGGCCAGAACGTCATGGCCAAGCCGACCACGCGCTTTGTGGTGCCCTACCTCACGCTGGTGGGCCGGCTCAAGGAGGAGGCCTCCCGGATCGACACCACGGTCGCCTTCCTCGCGCTGAAGAAGCACTATGCAGGACGGGCGGCGGCCCAGGCGCCGGACGATCCGGGGCTCGCCAAGGCCTTCTCTGAGGTCCTCGACCGCAAGGGGACCCTGCTGACCCGTCCGCTGGAACGGCTGCTTGAGGACCCGCACCTCCTGTCCGGGTGGCTCTCGCTGCACCGCAAGAGCGTCCGCATCGAGAACGGTCGGCTGTCGTGGATCCGCAATCCGCTTGGGGTGCTCAGCGACACTTACGAATACCTGGACATGGCCTACGACCCCCAGCGGCCGGCCGCCGAGGTGATTTGGCAGCACGACCACGAGCTGCTCAGCCGCTCCATCCGCTTCTACGTCGAGCTGCGCCGGGTCTTCGGCCTGAAAAAGGAGGAGTACTACAAGCTCGACGACATCCTGGCGCTGGAGGCACCGCAGGGCGGCTACGACGCCGAGACCTGGGCGTGCATCCGTTCGGCCCACCTGGGCTACGAGGCCGGCAACGAACTGCTCGGCCTGCTCTTCGTGGTGGCGGACAAGTCGCGGTTCTTCGACTTCCGCGTTGAGGCGGATCTCGAGGTCACCATCCCGGCCGATCTTTCCGATCCGGACCTCCAAGCACGCATGAAGAAGATCCTGGTCCCGCCGCCGGCCACCAAGGCCGACGAGATCGTGGCGGTCAGCGGCGGCATGTACTACGGGCAGGAGGCGCCGGGCCACCCGCGCTTCGTGACCGAGGGCATGCATTTCGACAAGGGGCAGCCGCTCTACGTCATCGAGGTCATGAAGATGTTCAACACGGTCCGGGCGCCCTTCTCCGGCACCATCGACAAGATCCTGATCACGGGTGCCGATGGCGTCATCGTGCATAAGGGGCAGCCGCTCTTCAAGATCACTCCTGACGAGAGGCACGTCGAGGTCGACCCCAATGAGGTGGAGAAGCAGCGCCGGGGCAGCACCGCCGAAGTGCTCAAGGCGATCCTCTCGACTGCCGGCAGAGGGGATGGGTGAACCCAAAATTTGGGCTGAGACTCGCCGATAATCGAGAAGTCCTTTCCTGCGTCACTGCGGTTCAGACTTCTCAGGGGACGCAGATCTCCACCCAGGGCGCGGTCTTGCGGCGCCGGGCTTCGAACGCGGCGATGTCGGCCAGATTCGCCTCGGTGCGTTTGATCTCGTCCAGGCCCTCCAGCAGGACGGCCTTGCGGGCGGGTTCGAGATCGAAGGCGAGGCAGTGGGTTCCTCCACGCACCAGTTGGGCTGGCAGGTCCACGGTGAGCGGCCCTTCCACGGTGGCCAGGGTCTCGATGGTCGCCATGGGCAGCGTTACTGGCAGCAGGCCGTTGGCGAAGCAGTTGGTGTAGAAGATGTCGGCGAAGGAAGGCGCGAGGATGGCCCGGATGCCGAAATCTTTCAGGGCCCAGGGGGCATGCTCGCGGCTGGAGCCACATCCGAAATTCGGTCCGGCGAGCAGGATCGAAGCGTCGCGATAAGGCGCCTGGTTGAGGATGAAGTCCGGCCGTTCGCGGCCCTCGGCGTCGTAGCGCACCTCGCTGAAGAGATGCTGGCCCAGGCCCGAGCGCACAAGGGTCTTGAGGAACTGCTTGGGGATGATGAGGTCGGTGTCGATGTTGGCCCGCAGCAGGGGCGCGGCGATGCCGGTGAGGGTGACGAAAGGTTCCATCCTAGACTCCCATCAAACGGCGGACATCGGTGAAGTGGCCCGTTACGGCGGCGGCGGCGGCCATGCCCGGGCTCACCAAGTGCGTGCGGCTGCCACGTCCTTGCCGGCCCTCGAAGTTGCGGTTGCTGGTGCTGGCGCAACGGACGCCTTCGTCGAGGCGGTCGTCATTCATGCCGAGGCACATGCTGCAGCCCGGCTGCCGCCACTCGAAGCCGGCTTCCAGGAAAACCCGGTCCAGTCCTTCGGCCTCGGCCTGGCGCTTCACCAGGCCCGAGCCCGGCACCACCAGGACCCGGACGCCCGGGGCGACCTTCCGGCCCCGCGCCACGGCGGCGGCTTCCCGCAGGTCCTCGATGCGCCCATTGGTGCAGGACCCGATGAACACGGCCTGCACCCCGATGGCCTCGATAGGGGTGCCCGGTCGCAGGTCCATGTATTCAAGGGCCCGGAGCATGGATTGCCGGTCGTCCGCGGAGGCAGCGGTCGCGGGATCGGGCACGCGTCCCGCGATATCCGTCACCCACTGGGGGCTGGTGCCCCAGGTGACCTGTGGGGCAAGGGACGCGACATCGAGGGTGACCTCGGTGTCAAAGGCGGCGTTCTTGTCGGATACCAGGGTGCGCCAGTGGGCCAGGGCGGCTTCCCACATCGCACCCTTGGGGGCCAGCGGCCGGCCGTGGAGGTAGGCGAAGGTGATGTCGTCTGCGGCCACGAGGCCCGACCGGGCGCCGCCTTCGATGCTCATGTTGCAGAGGGTCATGCGGCCTTCCATGGAGAGGGCCCGGACAGCGGAGCCCGTGAACTCCATGACATGGCCCGTGCCGCCTGCGGTGCCGATCCGGCCGATGAGGGCCAGGGCCAGGTCCTTGGCCCCGAGCCCCCGGGGCAGCGTCCCCTCGAAGCGCACCCGCAGGTTGCGCGACTTCCGCTGAGGCAGGGTCTGGGTGGCCATGACATGTTCGACCTCGCTGGTGCCGATGCCGAAGGCCAGGGCCCCGAAGGCGCCATGGGTACTGGTATGGCTGTCGCCGCAGACGATGGTGGTGCCCGGCAGAGTGAAGCCCTGTTCAGGCCCCACCACATGGACGATGCCCTGACGATCATCCAGCAGGGGCAGGTAGGGCACGCCGTAGGCCTTCACGTTGGCCTCCAGCGCCTCCACCTGGAGTCGGCAGGTCTCGTCGGCGATGCCTTTCTCGCGATCGATGGTGGGCACGTTGTGGTCCGCCACAGAGAGGATGGCGTTGGGCCGACGCAGGGGGCGCCCGGCCTCCCGCAGCCCCTCGAAGGCCTGGGGGCTGGTGACCTCGTGCACCAGATGGCGGTCGATGTAGAGCAGGCTGGCGCCATCAGCACGGGTGGCAACCAGATGCTCGTCCCAGATCTTGTCGTAGAGGGTGCGTGGGTTCATGGCTGCTTCCTCCTGGCGGGGGGCATGGCTTGGGTGAAATCGGTGGCCCGTATGAGTTGCAGGAAGGCCTTGGCCGCGTGCGACATGGATTCCTCCCGGCGGGTGACGACGCGGATGAGCTTTTCCACCTGGAGTTCGCGGACCGCCACCTCCACCAGCCGGCCCTTGCGAATGCTCTCCAGCACCGTCATGCGTGGCAGGATGGCCACGCCTGCACCCAGGGCCACGAACTCCTGGATGGTGGTGATGGAACCCAGCTCCATGGTGATGCGCAGTGGGGTCCCACAGCGGGCGAAGAGATCGACGATGGCATTCCGGGTGGGGGTGATGGCGTTGTGGGCTACGAAGGTCTCGCGCCCCAGCGCCTCCAGGCTGATCTCCTTCCGGCGGGCCAGGCGGTGGCCCGGCGGGACCACCAGCACCATGTGGTCGCGGAGGATGACCTCATTCACCAGTTCCGGGTGCATGGGATCGTAGGACACGAAGCCCACATCGAGGCGACGCTCCAGCACCTCGGCAGGAATGCGCTCTGAACTCTGGCGGTAGGCCTGGATCCGGATGGCCGGATGAGCCTGCTGGTAGGCGAGCAACACGCCCGGCAGCAGGAATTCAGACACGCTGTCGTTGGCGCCGATGTTCAGCCGTCCCTGCTGCAGGCCCTTGAGCGATCCGAAGGTATCGATGATCTGCTTTCTCAGGTCAAGCATGCGCTGGGCCAGGGGCAGCAGGGTGGCGCCCGCATCCGTGAGCGTTCCGCCCTTGGTGGTCCGGTCGAGCAGGGTCTCGCCCAGTTCCTCCTCGAGTCGCTTGAGAGCCAAGCTCACGGCCGGCTGGGTGCGGTACAGCCGCTCCGCGGCCCGCGAGAAGCTCTTCTCTCGCGCCACCACCAGGAAGGTTTCCAGCTGTCCCAGGTCCATTGAGGCTCCCACGGAAAGTGTAGAATTAAAAGAATAACTTATGGAATTATAAAAAAAATTAAATGTATTTATGGAATGAGACACGCCATCTTTAGATGATCCCTCCGGCCTAGTCCGGATTAAGGAGTTCCCGAATCATGGGTACTGAGCGGATCAGCATCTTCGACACCACCCTTCGCGACGGCGAACAATCGCCAGGCTGCAGCATGAATCTGGACGAGAAGCTGCTGATGGCCAGGCAGCTGGACGCCCTGGGTGTGGATGTCATCGAGGCGGGTTTCCCCGTGGCCTCAGACGACGACTTCGCCGCCGTCCAGGCCATCGCCCGCACCTGCCGCAGACCCATCATCGCGGCCCTCTGCCGGACCATCCCGCGCGACATCGAGCGGGCCTGGGAGGCCCTCCAGGAGGCTGCGCACCCAAGGATCCACACCTTCCTGGCTACCTCGGACATCCACCTGGAGTACAAGCTCAAGAAGACCCGCGCCGAGGCGCTGGAGATGATTCGGGACGGCGTGAGGCTGGCCAAGACTCTCTGCCAGGACGTGGAGTTCTCCGCCGAGGATGCCACGCGGAGCGATTGGGGCTACCTGGTGGAGGTCTTCACCGTGGCGATCGCGGCGGGCGCCACCGTGCTCAACGTGCCGGACACCGTCGGCTATACCATCCCGGACGAATACGGGAGGCTCATCCGCCACTTGCGGGAGCATGTCCCCGGCATCGAGGACGTCATCATCAGCGTCCACTGCCACAACGACCTGGGGCTGGGGGTAGCCAACTCCCTGGCCGCCGTGTCAGCGGGGGCGCGGCAGGTGGAGTGCACGGTGAACGGGATTGGCGAACGCGCCGGGAACGCCTCCCTCGAGGAAGTAGTCATGGCCCTCTCGGTGCGGCACGATGTGATGCCGTTCTCCACGGGTGTGCACAAGGAATCCATCTACCGCACCAGTCAGACTCTGGCCAATATCACGGGCAATGAGGTTCAGCCCAACAAGGCCATCGTGGGCCGCAACGCCTTCGCCCACGAAAGCGGCATCCACCAGCACGGCATGCTGAGCCACCACACCACCTACGAGATCATGACGCCGGAATCCGTTGGGGTGCGTCACACCAATCTGGTGCTCGGCAAGCACTCGGGCCGCCATGCGCTGGCCAAACGGTTCGAGGAGCTCGGTTATCCCCTGGGCCGCACTGAGCTGGACAAGGCCTACAAGCTGTTCACCAAGCTCAGCGATCAGAAGAAGGAGATCTTCGACGAGGATCTCCTGGCCATCGTCCGCGATGGACTCACTCACATTCCGGAGGCCTTCAAGCTCCGGGCCATCCAGGCTACGGCCGGCACCTCGATGTTCGCCACGGCCCTGGTCACCCTCGCTACGGATGCGGGTGAGGTGACCGAGACCGCCATGGGCGACGGTCCCGTGAATGCGGTGTTCACCGCCGTGGACAAGCTCACGGGACTGAAGGGCCGGTTGCTGGATTTCAAGATCCACTCGGTGACTGGGGGCGCGGACGCGGTGGGCGAGGTATTCGTCCAGGTCGAATTCGATGGCATGACCCACGGCGGGAAGGGCGCCAGCACGGACATCGTGGAAGCCAGTGTCCGGGCCTATCTCAACGCCACAAACAAGGTGCTCTTCGCTCGCCGGGCTCCTAGCCCCGCGACTGCAGAAGCGAGAACTTGACCATGGATGCCCGGATCACCGTCCTCCCCGGCGATGGCGTGGGGCCCGAAGTCACCGCCGAGGCCGTGGCCTGCCTTTCGGCCACTGCCGAGCGTTTCGGCCACCGCTTCGAGTTCCAGGAAGCGCTGATTGGCGGTGCCGCCGTGGATGCCACGGGCGATCCCCTACCCAAGGCCACCCTGGACCTGTGCCGAAGTTGCGATGCCGTGCTGCTGGGCGCCGTGGGCGGTCCGGCCTGGGACCGTCATCCCCGGGATCAGCGGCCGGAATCGGGCCTCCTGCGCCTGCGGAAGGCCCTGGGTCTCTACGCCAACCTGCGACCTGTGTCTGTCCATCCGTCTCTGGAAGATGCCTCGCCGTTGAAGCCCGAGATCGTGCGCGGAACGGACCTCATGTTTGTCCGGGAACTGTCCGGAGGGCTCTACTTCGGGGAGCCACGATCCTATTCCGATGAAGCCGCCGTGAACACGCTGCCCTACACCCGCACCGAGATCGAGCGGGTGGCCCGCGTCGCCTTCGAGCTGGCCGCCGCCCGCCGGAAGAACCTGGCTTCCGTGGACAAGGCCAATGTCTTGGAAACCTCCCGCCTGTGGCGGAAAGTGGTCGATGATCTGGCTCCGGCCTATCCCGGGGTGAAGGTCCAGCACCACTACGTGGACAGCTTCGCCATGGCCCTGATCACCCGTCCTAGGGATTTTGACGTGGTGCTCACGGAGAACCTGTTCGGCGACATCCTCAGCGACGAGGCCGCCGTGCTGGCGGGTTCCCTGGGCCTGCTGCCCTCCGCGAGCCTGGGCGGTTCCGTGGGGCTCTATGAGCCCATCCACGGGTCAGCTCCGGATATCGCCGGGCAGGACCGGGCGAATCCCATCGGCACGATCCTTTCGGCCGCCATGCTGCTCCGCCATGCCTTGAAGCTGAGCGCTGAGGCCCTGGCGCTCGAAGCGGCCGTGAACCGGGTGCTCAAGGGCGGGCATGGCACCGGTGATCTCAAAGGCGCCAGCCACCCCCACGGCACGCGTTCCCTCGGGGCCCGCATCCGGGAGGCCATCCGGCCGCCCCGGAAGAAGAGCCCGCGTCTGGTGGATTCCGCCTATGCCTGGTGCGGATCTCCAGAAGGCCACCGATCCAACCACTAGCCCATCATCCGGATTCCATCGAGACGTTCGCTCGTTGAACAAGGAGGGAACCATGTCCAAAGCCAAGTCCCACACAGGGGCCCAGCTCATCTGGGACAGCCTGGTCCGCGAAGGGGTGGACACGGTCTTCGGCTACCCCGGCGGCGCCATCCTGCCGACCTACGATGCCATGGTGGACTACCCGATCCGGCACGTGCTGGTGCGCCATGAACAGAGCGCCGCGCACATGGCGGACGGCTATGCCAGGGCCAGCGGGCGGGTCGGCGTGGTCGTGGCCACTTCGGGCCCGGGTGCCACCAACCTCGTGACGGGGTTGGCCACGGCCATGCTCGACTCCACGCCGCTGGTGGCCATCACGGGCCAGGTGGGGTCGGGACTGCTGGGGACCGATGCCTTCCAGGAAGTGGACATCACGGGCATCACCCTGCCGGTGACCAAGCACAACTACCTGGTCACCCGGGCCGAGGATATCGTCCCGGCCATCCGCGAGGCTTTCGCCGTGGCCCGCAGTGGCCGCCCCGGCCCCGTGCTGGTGGACATCACCAAGGATGCCCAGCAGGGCAGGGCCACGCTGGATTGGGAAGGGGCCGAGCCCCGGCGCCACCTGCGCCACCTGCCGCCCCCCCTCGATCCGGCCGCGCTGGCCGAGGCCCTGGAACTCATCCGCCACGCCAAGCGCCCCATCATCCTGGCTGGGCATGGCATCCAGCTGTCCGGTGCCCGGGCCGAGGTGCTGGCCCTGGCCGAGCGCGCCGACATCCCCTTCGCCCTCACCCTGCTGGGTCTGGGTGCCGTGCCCGCCACGCATCCCCTCAGCCTCGGCATGATGGGCATGCACGGCGAGGCCTGGGTGAATCGGGCCATCCAGGAAGCGGATCTCCTGCTGGCCTTCGGCATGCGCTTCGACGATCGGGTGACGGGCAAGCTCAAGGAATACGCCCCTCACGCCAAGAAGATCCACATCGACATTGACGCCAGCGAACTCAACAAGCTCGTGCCGGTGGACGTGGCCATCGCCGCGGACCTGGGCGAGGTGCTGAGGGCCATGTTGCCGCAGATTCCGGTGGCCGACCGCTCCGCCTGGCTGGGCTCTATTCGCGAGTGGCGCGGGGACTCAGCGGTGCGCGACATCAAGAACCTTCCCGATGATGGGCACCTCTACGCCGCCCACGTCATGCACGACCTCTGGCGGCTCACCAAGGGCGAGGCCGTGGTGGTGACGGATGTGGGCCAGCACCAGATGTGGGAGGCGCAGTACTACCATCACGACGGGGAACGCAGCCTCATCACCAGCGGCGGGGCCGGCACCATGGGGTTCGCCCTGCCTGCGGCCATCGGCGCCAAGCTGGCCCGGCCCGAGGCCGAAGTCTGGGTGGTGGCGGGCGATGGCGGTTTCCAGATGACCTTCGCCGAGCTGATGACGGCCGTGCAGGAGGATATCAAGGTGAACATCGCCATCATCAACAATGGCTACCTGGGCATGGTCCGCCAGTGGCAGGCCCTGTTCTACGAGGGGCGCTATGCCGCGACGCCCATCCTCTCGCCGGACTTCGTGAAACTGGGGGAGGCCTTCGGCATCCACGGCCAGCGCGTGGAAACCCGCAGCGATGTGGCTTCCGCGGTGGAGCTTGCCCGCGCCGCGAAGGGCACGGCACTGATCGAATTCAAGGTCGAGCAGGAGGACAGCGTGTATCCCATGGTGCCCGCTGGCGCTGCGCTCCATGACATGATCCGTCGTCCTTCGCCCAGCGTCCTCGCCGAAACCGGCGCCGATCCCGTCTGAACCAAGGAGTTCCCATGTCCCATGTGCTTGTGGTCTATACCGATGATGAACCGGGTGTCCTCACCCGGGTGGCTTCCCTGTTCCGTCGGCGGAGCTTCAACATCCACTCCCTCACGGTGGGTCCCACCGAACGTCCAGAGGTGTCGCGCATGACGGTGGTGGTGGACACCGATGAGGCCACGGCCCGCCGGGCCGTGGAGCACCTGCGGAAGCTGGTGAACGTCCTGGAGGTCCAGCAACTGGGCGGTGGTGGGGCGAATGTGCTGCGAGATCTGGCCCTGATCCGCGTGAGCGCCGGTCCCACGAAGCGCTCCGAGGTGCTCCAGCTGGTCGAGGTCTTCCGCGCCAACGTGGTGGACATCGCCGAGGACTCCCTCGTCATCGAATGCACGGGGAGCCTTGCCAAGATCGAGGCCCTGGTGGATACCCTGCGTCCATTCGGGATCATCGAACTGGGTCGGACCGGCGCCGTGGCCATGGCCCGGGGCACCCGCACCGCGCCCAAAGCCACGGTGACGCCCCTGCGCACCGGCACCAGCGGTGACGCCATGTCCGTCTGATCCAGGTCAGTTCTCGAAAAGCCAAGAATCATCACGAAGACAGGAAGACAGGAAGACAGGAAGAAAAGAAGAACCCAGTTTCCGTGCAATTCTTCGTGGTCTTTCCGTCTTCGTGGTGAGAACAGCATTTCCAATGTGGTTAACGCCGTCTGAACTCTGGTCCTCACTTCCACCGCCTTCCATTCAAAGGAGTCTTCCATGGCCAAGATCCACTACGAAGCCGACCTCGATCTCATCCGGCACCGCAAGGTCGCCATCATCGGCTATGGCTCCCAGGGTCACGCCCATGCCCTCAACCTCCGGGACAGTGGTGTCCATGTCCGCGTAGGACTGCCTGCCACCTCCACCTCCAAGGCCAAGGCCGAGGCCCAGGGCCTCACCGTCACCAGCCCCTCCGAGGCCGCGGCCTGGGCGGACGTGATCATGATCCTCACGCCGGACACGGGCCAGGGCGAGTTGTACAAGAACGACATTGCGCCGAATCTCACGCCCGGCAAGACCCTCATGTTCGCCCACGGCTTCAATATCCGATACGGCTGCATCGTGCCCCCCGCAGGCGTGGATGTGAGCCTGGTGGCGCCCAAGAGCCCCGGCCACCGCGTGCGCGAGGTCTTCGTCGAAGGCGGCGGCACGCCGGCCCTGGTGGCCATCCACCAGGATGCCAGCGGCCAGGCCTTGGCCGTGGCGCTCTCCTACGCCGCGGCCCTGGGCCTCACCCGCGCGGGTGTGCTGGAGACCACCTTCACCGAGGAAACAGAAACGGATCTGTTCGGCGAGAAGGCCGTGCTCTGCGGCGGCGCCAGCGCCCTCGTGAAGGCGGGTTTCGAGACCCTGGTGGAAGCGGGCTACCAGCCCGAGATCGCCTACTTCGAGTGCCTCCATGAGCTGAAGCTCATCGTGGATCTGATGCAGCGAGGTGGCCTCAGCTACATGCGCTACAGCATCAGCGACACGGCCGAGTACGGCGACTACACCGGCGGCCCCCGCATCGTGACCGACCAGACCAAGGCCGAGATGAAGGAAATCCTCAAAGAGATCCAGGATGGCCGCTACGCCAAGGCCTGGATCGAGGAGAACCGCACCGGTCGCAAGTGGTTCGAGGCCCAGCGGGCGGCAGACTATGACCACCCGCTCGAGAAGGTGGGCCGGGAACTGCGGCGCATGATGCCCTTCCTGGATCCGGTGGAAACACCTGCTCCGGTTGTAAAGAGCTAAGGAATTTCCGTGACGGGGCAATGCTTCTTGACCTGGGGTCAAAAGCATTGACCCCGTTTCATGTTGTTTTGCCTCAGAATGGATCCCTGTGCGGATCAACTCTTCCGCACTTCGGAGCTGTGAATGGCTGAGTCCTTCTTCAAGACCGCAACGGCGCCCACCCTCCAGGGTTGGCAGGCGCCTGGCTCCCTGGATTTCCAGGCGGCCTTCCTGCGGGCCGGCGGTTGGGCACTTCCTCGGACCGATGCTTTTCCCGACACAACCAAGCTCCGGGAGCGCCTGCAGGAGCTCAAGGCCTCCATGCGCGATGGTGCCAAGATCGGCCTGGACCTCCGCGGCCTGCGGGACAGTGCCGACAGCGTGATGGCCGCCGCCCGGGAGGCTGGCGTGGCCTTCCTGCTGCACACGGCGGAACTGCCTCCTTCGCTGGCCCTGCTGCGCCACGCCAACATGCCCCGCCTGGTCGCTGTCCAGAACCCCGAGGAAGGTGCCAAGGCCAAGGCTGGTGGCGCTGCCGCCCTGCTGGCCCGCGCTTGTGACGTGGCCTCCCTGCGCAGCCTGGGCCTGCCCGTGATGGCCGTGGCCGACACCGAAGCTGAGGCAAGGCAAGCCATGGCCGATGGTGCCATCGGGCTCCAGCCCCGGACCCCCGGGTTGCTGGATGCCTCGCCCCTGGCGGCCTTCCGAACCCGGCTTATGGCTGGGCTGGATTCCATGGCCCAGGCCTTCGTGCGGCGTGGTGCCTGCACCTTGCCGCGGCTGAAAATCCGCAACCTCGATCTGGCCTATCCCATCCAGCAGGGCGGCATGGGCGTGGGCGTCTCCTGGGAGGGCCTGGCGGGCGCCGTCGCCAGCGCGGGCTGCGTGGGCCTGGTGTCAGCCATCGGCACCGGCTACCACGGCTCAGCCAACCCCAAAATGCGCCTGGGCCGTCCCGATGGCACCGATTCGCTGAACCCCCCCAAGGCCCTGGAATGGATCGTCCGGGCGGCCCGCGAACGCTCCGAGGGGCGCGGCGCCGTAGGCGTGAACATCCTTTGCGCCATCGAAGGCTACGAATCCGCGGTGCGGGCCTCCATCGCCGGTGGCGCGCAGATGATCGTGTCGGGGGCGGGCCTTCCATTGGCGCTGCCGGGCTACGTGGGCGATGCGGACGTGGCTCTGGTCCCCATTGTGTCCTCGGGCCGGGCGCTCCAGGTGATCTGCAAACAGTGGCAGCGGAAATACAGCCGCCTGCCGGATGCCGTGGTGCTGGAGGGCCCCGAGAGCGGTGGCCACCAGGGCTTCAGCCACGATGGCTGCCTGGATCCGGCCCACGCCCTGGAGAACATCCTGCCCGAGGTGATCGAGGAGCGGGACAAGTGGGGCGACTTCCCCATCCTGGTGGCGGGCGGCGTCTGGGATCACGCAGACATCCAGCGCTTCCTGGCCCTGGGTGCCGATGGCGTGCAGATGGGCACCCGCTTCATCGGCACCTTCGAGTGCGATGCCTCGCCGATCTTCAAGGAGGTCATCCTCCGCGCCAAGGCCGAGGACATCGGCCTCATGAAGTCCCCCGTGGGCCTGCCCGCCCGCGGTGTGCGCACTTCGCTGCAGCGGCGCATCGAGGCCGGCACCGCCCCCCAGGTGCGTTGTGTGAGCAACTGCCTCTCGCCTTGCGGCCACGGCAAGGGCGCCGCCGCCGTGGGCTATTGCATCGCCGACCGTCTGGCGGACGCCATGCGCGGCGACGAGGAGAGTGGTCTCTTCTTCACCGGCAGCAACGGCGCCAAACTGCGCGAACTGATCAGCGTCCGCGACCTCATCGAGGAACTGACCCAGGATCCCGGGCTCCAGCGCGTCTACGCCTGACCTGTTAATTCAGCCACTCCCCGGTCGATAAGAGACCTGGGGGGCGCCATGGCGGGTTGGGAAAGTCCAGTCGAACGGGCAACAGCTGGCGGCTGGCTGGCTGCGTTCATGATGGTCTTGCTCCTGGCCTGTGGCGGTGGAGGGGGCGGCGCATCCGCTTCAAGTTCGCCCGCTCCCTCTCCTGGCCTTCCGTTGATCACCTCCGTTTCGGCCGCGCCATCTGATATCAGCCAGGGGCAGAGCACGCAGCTCTCCTGGACGGTGAGCGGAGCGACCAGCTTGTCCATCGACCACGGCGTGGGGACCGTAACCGGAACCTCGGTCACGGTGAGTCCCGCCGCGACGACGACCTACACGCTGACGGCCACGAACGGAGCCGGGAGCGTGATGGCCCAGGCCACGGTGACGGTGACGCCGCCGCCAGCGGTCACGTCCTTCGCTGCATCGCCCGCAGTCATCAACCAGGGGCAGAGCACGCTGCTCTCCTGGGTGGTGAGCGGGGCGACGAGCCTCTCCATCGACCACGGCGTGGGCACGGTGAGCGGAACCTCGGTCACGTTGAGCCCCGCCACGACCACGACCTACACGCTGACGGCGACGAACGGGGCGGGGAGCATAACCGCCCAGGCCACGGTGACGGTGGCGCCGCCACCGGTGATCACGTCCTTCACGGCCTCGCCCTCGGCCATCAACCAGGGACAGAGCACGCAGCTCTCCTGGGTGGTGAGCGGAGCGACGAGCCTCTCCATCGATCATGGTGTCGGCTCCGTGTCGGGCACTTCGATCACCGTGAGCCCGGCCTCCACCATGACCTACACGCTGACGGCCACGAACGGAGCTGGGAGCGTGATGGCCCAGGCTTCGGTGACGGTGACACCGCCGCCGGTGATCACGGCCTTCAGCGCCTCGCCAGCGGCCATCAACCAGGGGCAGAGCACGCAGCTCTCCTGGACGGTGAATGGCGCTGCGAGCCTCTCCATCGACCACGGTGTGGGTGCGGTGAGCGGAACCACGGTCACTGTGAGCCCCGCCACGACCACGACCTACGCGCTGACGGCCACGAACGGAGCCGGGAGCGTGATGGCCCAGGCTACGGTGACGGTGACACCGCCGCCAGCGGTCACGGCCTTCGCGGCATCGCCCCCGGCCATCAACCAGGGGCAGAGCACGCTGCTCTCCTGGGTGGTGAGCGGGGCGACGAGCCTGGCCATCGACCACGGCGTGGGCATGGTGAGCGGAACCTCGGTCGCAGTGAGCCCCGCCGCGACCACGACCTACACGCTGACGGCGACGAACGGGGCGGGGAGCACAACCGCCACGGCCTCGGTGACGGTGACGGTTGCTCCTCCTGCGGGTCTGAGTTACGCGCAAAGCCCGGTGGTCTACACCAAAGGCGTGGGCATCCCCGCCACCCACCCCACCTGCGGCGGGGGGCCTGTTGCCACCTACGAGGTTGCTCCTGGGCTTCCGGCCGGGCTGCAACTGGATCCTCTGAATGGGGTCCTGACAGGTACTCCGGCGACTCTTTCAACCAGGACCGACTATGTGGTGACGGCCTCCAATGCCGGGGGCAGCCTGCAGACCTTGCTGACGATCACCGTGAACGATGTGCCACCCTCCATCGGTTATGGGAGTGGCAGCTTCCTCTTCACCACAGGCATCACCATCGTCACGCTCGCGCCGCAGAATTCCGGTGGGGCTGTCGTGTCCTGGTCGATCAATCCCCAGCTTCCGGCGGGCCTGATCTTCAGCACCACGGATGGTGGCATCAGCGGTACGCCGTCAAATGTGGCCGCGATCACGGGTTACACGGTGACGGCCACCAACTCTGGCGGGAGTTGCCTCGTGGTCCCAATGATCGCCGTCAATCCACCAGCACCAGTCATGACCGTCCAACCCGTGCCCTGCACCGTGGAGATGGGGACCACGGCCGGTTTCAGCGTGACCGCCACAGGCACGGGCGTCCTCACCTACCAGTGGCAGAAGGATGGGACCCCGATCGCCGGGGCCGCGACCGCGAGCTACACGACGCCCACCACCCTGCTGTCCGACAACGGGGCTGGCTACGGGGTGCTGGTCAGCGATGCCTATGGGGGCAGCGTCAGCAGCAGCCTCGCGACCTTGACGGTGCTCCCGGATCTGCCCACCTGGCTGGGCAGCCATCCCAACGTGGCCGCGGCCATCCGCTGGCAGTTCCAGCCCGCGAACCTATCCAACTCCTACCAGGCTCCGGCGGACACAGACAAGGTGGCCTGGGCGAATTGGACGGCACAGCAGCAGGCCGACCTCAATCATGCCTACCTGGACGCCAAGGCCTGGTTCGCCCAAGGCTCCCATCAGGTCTCCATGGATCCCGCCGGTCTGACGGACGCTCCCGCGAACCAGCACCCACAAATCAACAACGATTCGCTTTCGCCCATGGAGTGGGTGACCCAGGCCTACATGTGGAAGCTCTACATCGCCCATGTGGCCTTTTCGCTCGCTCAGGAGATTGCGTACCCGCTGCCCTGGAGTATCGCCAACGATACCGATGAGACCCTGCGGTACCTGTTCGACAGCAGCGTCATGGCGTGGTACCTCCCGAATGGGAACTACGGCATGGGCACTTATGCGGGGGCCAACTTCCCGCCTCTGCGGGCGAACACCCGCCCCCAGACCACCTTCGCCCCACCCATGTGGACCTATCCCTGGCTGCAGCAGGCGGGCCTCATCGGGACCACCCGCCAGGAGACCATCGGCAGGGTCATGGACTGGATGCGTGGCAACATGTGGCACTTCTTCGGGACCGAAACCTTCGGGACCTACAACGCGGTGTGGCAGTACCGCGGTTATGTGCCCCTGTCCAGGATCGTCGGCGGTACCATCGATGCGAACAATCCCAGCTATGGTGTCGAGCACTGGACCGCCGGTTGCCACGGCAGCGTGGGGTTCCTCCATGCCGTGCTGCGCGTGCTGAACATCCCCGTGCAGCCCGTATGGGTCTGCGGCCATGAGCTGGCCTTTTTCACCTCCGAGAAGTTGTACCTGGACCACGGGGATGATCCCTACAACGCCGTGGTGCGGGCTGCGCCGAACAGCCCGATCCTGAACCTGCTTATCGACGAAGCCACCTATCAGGCCTGGTTCACCAGCGACCTGACGGTGAACATCACCGATTACAGCAGCCCAGCTCTCGCCAATGTGGGCCGGAGCGCGGCGCAGTTCCACTGAGGGTGGGTGCGGGCCGCTCAGCCCGCGTTCGGGTGCCGCTCCAGCAGCTGCCGCAGGGCGGGATTGCGCTTCACCGTGTCTTGGCGGCGCAGGTGGGCGATGAGTTGGGGCGGGGCGGCGCTCCAACGGGCGAGGTTCTGGATGAACAAGGTGGAAATGTAGGTGCGGCGGCAGAGGAGGGCGGTGGCATGGCTGTCGAGCGTGAGTCCCGCCATGCCCGCCAGGCAGCGCCCCTCGGTCGTGAGGATGAGCTCCGCCCGCTCTTCGCCCGGCCGCTGGTTGAAGGTGCTCCGCAGCAGGTCCCGGGCCATGGCGCGGACCTGCTCGGGGGAGTCGTGGGAGGCGGCCACGAGGTATTGCTCCGATAGGCGTCTGGGGGACCAAAGGCGGCGGAACAGGGCGACGGGCAGGAGGGGATTCTGCAGGAGGGCGCGGCGCACGCCGCCGTCGTTGGTGAAGGCCATGCGGGCACCCAGGGCCTCCAGACCTGCGGCTGTGCGGTGGTGGGTCGCGATGAGGCGCGCGTGGAGCGTACCTGCTCGGGGGTTCTCCAGCACGGCGCGGATGACCTCCGCCGTGGGATCAAAACAACAGGCACTCAGCTCTGGTTCGGCGGCCACCCGCGCCAGGGCCACCCGTTCGTCCACGGGAAGGACATGCAGGCGCTCCTCGAACAGCTGGCGATGGGTCGCGGCCCGGGCTCGGGTCTCCGGGGATTCTTCGGCCTCTTCCCCTTTTTCTTCCGCACCCTCTGCCGTGGACTCGGGCTTGGGTTGATCCTCTGTCGGCGGGGCAGGAGTCTGATGCACAGCTGGCCCTGCTGAATCCACGGCCCCCAGGGCCACCAACTCGGCGAGCATGCTGGTCACCTGCGCTTCTCCAAGATTCATGACGGAAGCAAGAGCCGGCACATCCAGGATTCCATCCAGCCGCGACAACAGGTAGCCCCGTAGAGGATCGAGGGGCAGGGCAAGGTGATCCACCCCCTCCCGGGGGCTGGGCTTCCAGGTCATGGGTCGATCATAGGGTCGAAAGGAGGCTCGGGCACTGGTCCCTGGTGCAAACCAGGTGTTTTGGCTTCGCTAGCGTCCAGCAGCCAGGGTATCCACCGCTTGAAGGCAGGGGTCCAGTAGGCCCAATCATGCCCTCCTGGGCGGAGGTCCAGTACCAGGGGCCGATTCATTTCTTTGCAGACTTGGGCGAAGGTGCGACAAGTATCCGCAAGGCCGTATTTGTCATCCGTCCCGCAGCCAATCACCAGGTCAGCGGAACCACCCAAGTGCTTCCACGGATTCCAGGGCGCGAATCGAAGCGGGTCCAAGGGGAAGGTCCGGTTCAGGCTCCGCCGGATGAACCACTGCACCTGCTTGAAAGGCGGCTCCACCAAGGCCGGAGAAAGGGCGAGGCATTTCGAGAAGGCGCCGGTCCGGGCGGCGAGATTCAGGGCTCCGAAGCCCCCCATGCTGAGACCAGTGACAGACCGTGCTGGAGGAGCTCCACCGAACTCCGGGTACCGGGCCTCTAGCAGCGGAATCAACTCCTCCATGACGAACCGCTCATAGGGGAAACTGCCATCCGTACGATCTGCATACCAGCTCTGGTAGTGCGTTACTGCCACCCATAGACTTGGCGGAAGGCTCCCATTGGCTTCCTGGTCAGCCAGAAAAGCATCGAGGCCTTTCTTGATGAAGTCCTCCGGGCCATCGAAGGCCCCAGGCAGGAAGAGGACCAGCCGCATTCGCGTCCCGGGGTGGGCCTTGGTCCAGCGCGCCAGGACGGTAGCCGATGGCACGTGGAGCGCCACAGGCACGTCCCGGTTCAGGCTTGCAGAGCGGATGGTTTCCAAGCCGATTCCTTGGCCCGGGGCGCAAAGGAGAGCCGCGCATAATAGATAAGGGCGCCAAGCTCGCACAGATTCGCCTCCATCTGGGGTTCTGTCTTGGATGACTGGACGGCAAGATCCATCCCAGGGAAGGTGGCTATTCCTCCACCACGCCCTTCATCCAGGCCTTGCTCCTCAGGCGCTCTACGCTGATTTCGGGAAAGAGGTCGAGGGGGCTCTTTCCCTCAAGACCCAGCCGCGGCACGGCGGCGCAGCTGAAGCCCAGGCGGGCACCCTCCTGGAGCCGCAAAGGGAGCTGGGCCACGGGGCGCACCTCGCCCGTGAGGCCCACCTCGCCCATGAAGAGGCACTTCTCCGCCAGCAGGCGGCCGCCGGCGCTGCTGCAGAGGGCGGCGATGACCGCGAGATCCGCGGCGGGATCCTCGATCTCCAGGCCGCCTGCCACGTTCACGTAGACATCCCGGTCATGCAACTGCACCCCGCCGCGGCGCTCAGCCACGGCACAGAGCATGGCCAGCCGCTGGCCATCGAGGCCCAGGGAGGTGCGGCGGGGGATGCCCAGGCCAGCGGAAGCAACCAGGGCCTGGATCTCTACCACCATGGGCCGTGTTCCGCTGAGCACCACGGTGGCCGCGCAGCCGGGCCGGGGCTCGGCATCCAGAAAGAAGGGGTTGCCTTCGGCGGGCACCAGACCCCGCTCGGTCATGGCGAAGACACCCAGCTCGAAGGCCGCGCCGAAGCGGTTCTTCAGGGCCCGCAGCAGGCGGTGGTGGTGGTGGCGGTCGCCCTCGAAGGCCAACACCGTGTCCACCAGATGCTCCAGCACCTTGGGACCCGCCAGGCTGCCGTCCTTGGTGACGTGGCCCACCAGCACCAGGGGCGTGCCCGTGGTCTTGGCCCAGCGGGTGAGCAGGGCGGCGCAGCCGCGCACCTGGCTCACGCTACCGGCGCTGCTTTCGAAGTCGGGATCGAAGAGGGTCTGGATGCTGTCCACCAGCAGCAGGTCCGGCTTCATGCGCTCGGCCTCCTCCAGGATGCGGCGCACATCCGTTTCCGCCAGCAGGTGGATGCCCGGATGCTCCGCACCCAGCCGCTGGGCCCGCAGCTTGATCTGGCGTTCGCTCTCCTCGCCGCTGGCATAGAGCACCGTGCCGGTGGCCGTGGCGGCCCACTGCAGCAGCAGGGTGGACTTGCCGATGCCAGGCTCACCGCCCAGCAGGGCCACCATGCCCGGCACCACACCCCCGCCCAACACGCGATCCAGCTCGGCGAGACCGGTGGGCGTCCGGTGCGTGTCCGTGACATCCACGTCGGGCAGGGCCACAGGGCCCGTGTAGTGGCTCTGGGAATAGGCGGATCCGGCCCGCTGGAGGTCCCTCTTCAGGGCACCCCGCACTTCCTGCACGGTGTCCCAGGCGCCGCAGGCCGTGCACTTCCCCATGGCCTTCGGGTGCCGGGCGCCGCAGGCGGTGCATTCGTAATGCGGGTTGGTCTTCGCCATCAGTCTTGGATCGCGTTGCGGATGAAGGCCACGATGTCGTCGGTGTTGGTGCCGGGCTGGAACACCTCGCGGATGCCCGCGGCCTTCAGAGTGGGGATGTCCTCATCGGGGATGATGCCGCCCGCGAAGACCAGCACGTCGTCTGCACCCTGCTCTTTCAGCAGCCGCAGTACCTCGGGGAAGATCTGGTTGTGGGCGCCGCTGAGGATGCTCATGCCCAGCACCCGGGCATCTTCCTGCACCACGGCCGCGGCGATCTGCTGGGGCGTCTGGCGCAGGCCCGTGTAGATCACCTCCATGCCCGCATCCCGCAAAGCCCGGGCCACGACCTTGGCGCCGCGGTCGTGCCCATCGAGACCGGGCTTGGCGATGACGACGCGGATCGGCGCTTGGCTCATGGGAACTCCGGAAGGTTAGGATTTAACGAGAAAATGATTCACCACGAAGACCACGAAGACCACGAAGAAAAGCAGAAAAACAAACACCCTTGTCGTTCTTCGTGGTCTTTCCGTCTTCTCGGTATCGGCTGTGCCGATACGCGAGGCAAACCGAATTATCGTGGTAGATCAGTTCCATTTGAGTAGCCTTCTAGCTTTGGATTGGGACTATGGCTTACCAGTTCTCAGTCTGCCTGAGAGCCTCGTAAAGGCCAATGGCCGCGGCCTGGGCTAAATTCAGGCTGCGATGGTGATCGCCCAGCATGGGGATGCGGACCAGCTGCTCAGGATGCGTTGCCAGGATATCCCCTGGGAGGCCCACGGTCTCCCGGCCGAAGACTAGGCCGTCGCCGTAGGCCCAGGGCACCTGGGTGTGCCGCCGGGCGCCCTTGGTGCTGAAGAACCAGAGCCGCTTTGCGGGATTCCGGGCCAGGAAGTCATCCCAGTCATCGTAGTGGGTGGGTTCCAGTTTTTCCCAGTAGTCCAACCCGGCCCGGCGCAGGTAGTAGTCCGTGGTCTCGAAGCCCAGGGGGTGGATGAGGTGCAGGTTCGCGCCGTTGTTCACGCAGAGCCGGCCGATGCTTCCGGTATTCTGCGGAATCTCCGGCTGGTGCAAGATGATGTGGAACATGGGAGGGCCCCGATGAGTGAATGCCTGTTCTGCAAGATCGCGCGGAAGGAGATTCCGGCCACCCTGGTCTACGAGGATGACCACCTGCTCGCCTTCAAGGACATCTTCCCCCAGGCGCCCGTGCATCTGCTCATCATTCCCAAAGCCCACTGCGAAAACCTCGGGGATCAGACCCCTGAGATAGCCGCCGCCACCGCCCGGATTCCTCAGGTGGCCGCGAAACTCGCGACAAACCTCGGCATTCATGCCAGCGGCTGGCGTCTGGTCAGCAACTGCGGCCCAGATGCCGGCCAGGTCGTGTTCCATCTGCACTTCCACCTGCTGGGAGGAAAGCCCCTGGGAAGGCCCTGCCAGTAGCCCATTCCTTCTGTTCCCCAAGGCGGAGCCTGCTCTGCGCAGTGAAACGCAGACGAACCCTGGGCTCTTCCGGGCAGCGGTGCCTGTCTGGGGGCGATGGAAGTGAATTTGCATTCTAGACTCATTATCTGAATCGTGGGCCTGCAATCTGGGGACGGTGCCTTCGGCAAATTGATCAAAGCTGAGCCAGGAGGTATGCCTGGCCGATAGCACTTGTATGGACCGTCCGGCCTGCGGCTCACGTCCCACCAACTGGCTTCCGGGACTCGTGCATTACCCGGCCGAAGGGATGCAGCATGGCAAATCCATCGCCCGTCAAGCTCCTGCTGGTTGAAGACTCGGAAGAGGATGCGCTGCTGCTGTCGGCTTACCTCAAGACCGAAGGCTTTGCCTGTGACCTGACCCGGGTGGATGAGCTGGAACCCCTCCAGGCGGCCCTCAAGGCTCAAACCTGGGACCTCCTGCTCACGGATTATTCGCTCCCCACCATGGATGGGCTCGCCGTCCTGAGGGAAGCCAAGAAGCTGTTGCCCGCGCTGGCCTGCATCGTGGTGTCGGGGCAGATCGGTGAAGAGGCAGCGGTGGAAGCCCTGCGCGCGGGGGCCAAGGACTTTGTCAGCAAATTCAGACTGGCGCGGCTGCTGCCGGCCATCCAGCGGGAGCTGGCCGAGAGCCGTCTCCGGGTTGGCGCGGACCAGGTCCGGGCCGAGCTTCGCACGTCAGAGGACCGGTTCCGGGCGATCACGGGGGCGGCCCTGGATGGCATTGTGATGATCGATCCGGAAGGGAGGGTCTCCTTCTGGAACCAGGCTGCGCAGCGCATCTTCGGGTACACCGAGCAGGAGGCGCTGGGCTTGAACCTGCACGATCTGATCGCCCCCGCGCGGTTGCGCCTCTCGATCCAGCAGGGACTGGCGAGGTTCCTGGCCAGCGGACAGGGTGGGGCCATCGGCAGGGTTTCCGAAGTGGTGGGATGCCACAAGAACGGGATCGAATTCCCCGTCGAACTTTCCCTGGCGGCCCTGCAGGAGGGCGATGCCTGGCATGCGGTGGGCGTGGTCCGGGACATCAGCGCCCGGCGGGCCCTCGAGCAGGAGCACTTGGAGAACCTGCAGTTCCATCGCACCCTCATCGAGACCCTGCCGAATCCCCTGTATTACGAGGACATGGAAGGCCGGATCCTGGGTTGCAACCAGGCTCTTCAGGACTTCCTGCAGCGCCCCGTGGGCGAGATCGTCGGCGGGCGATTGGAGGATCTGCTGCCTGAGGTGGAGCTGGAATGGCAGGAGGACTTGGCCTACGAGCTGCCGGGACAGGGGGAATGCCACGAGGCCTCCTTCAAGAGGACGCTTCGTGATGGCCAGGTCCAGCACGCCATCTTCCGCAAGGCACCCTACCGCCAGGCCAGTGGCGAGCCAGCCGGGCACGTGGCCACCTTCCTCGACATCACGCGGCTTAGGCGCTCGGAAGAAGCGCTGCATCGCAACGAAACGCTCTTTTCCGCCATCCACCGGCATGTGGTCGACCTCATCGCCATCATCGACAGCGAAGGCCATCGGCTCTACAACAGCCCCTCCTACCAATTCGTTCTGGGTTTCTCCGAACAGGAGATGGCGGCCCATTCTGCCCTGGACCTGCTGCATCCCGATGACGTCGAACGGGTCTCCTCGGCCCTGCGCGGCCTCATGGAGGGACGGCTCACCCAGGGCCTCGAATACCGCCTGCGGCACAAGGACGGCCGGTGGCTTCATTTCGAGAGCACGGCAGCGCTCATTCCCGATGCCGACACCAAGGTCATCCGGGCACTGGTGGTAGCCCGGAACGTCACCGAGCGCAAGGAAGCCGAGCAGAACCGGTCGGCCATGGAAGTGCAGCTGAGACAGGCGCAGAAACTGGAGGCCATCGGGCAGCTGGCCGCGGGCATCGCCCATGAGATCAACACCCCGACCCAGTACATCGGCGACAACGCGGCCTTCCTGCGCGACTCCTGCAACGAGACCTTTGCGATCATGGGGCGGCTGCAGGCCTGCCTCATGGAGATCCAGGCCCTGGGCGGCCCCGCGGCCGACGTGGCCGGCCAGGGCCTCAAAGACCTGGCGGAGACGGATCTGGACTTCCTGGGAACCGAGATCCCCAAGGCCATCCAGCAGAGCATCGAAGGCGTCGGGCGCATCTCCAAGATCGTCAAGGCCATGAAGGATTTCTCGCACCCCGGCGGCGAGGGCAAGACCCTCACGGATCTCCATCGAGCCATCGAGAGCACCATCACCGTCTCCCGGAACGAGTGGAAGTACGTGGCCGACCTGGTGACGGATTTCGATCCGGAGCTGCCACCGGTCCCCTGCCATCCCAGCGAGTTCAACCAAGTGGTCCTCAACCTCATCGTCAATGCCGCCCATGCCATCGAAGCCGCCAAGGGCGGCCGGGATTCAGGCCTCCTCGGACAGATCACCGTGAAGACCCGCGGGTTCGCGGACGCGGTCGAGATTTCAGTATCCGATGATGGCACCGGCATCCCCGAAGCTGTCCAGGCGCGCATGTTCGAACCGTTCTATACCACCAAGCCCATGGGCAAAGGGTCCGGCCAGGGTCTGGCCATCGCCCATGCCGTCATCGTCGAGAAACATCAGGGCCGCATCGAGGTGCGATCGGAAGTCGGCAAGGGCACCACCTTCATCCTCCGGCTTCCCCTGAAGGGGAACGGAGCCGCAGAGGAGGGTGCCAGGTGACGGTCCATCTCCTCCTTCACCCCGATCCCGACTACGGGAAGACCGTGCTCATGGCGCTGTCGGACAGCCTGGACGCCTGCTCGGCGGTCGTGGACCGATCCGGGAGGATCGTGGGTGCCACCGAGGCCTGGCAGGCCTTTCAGGGGAGGAACCCCTTTGTCGCCGGCCAGGGTCTCGGGGCCGCCTACGCCGAAGCCTGCCAGAACCTCATCCGTTCGTCGG
Source organism: uncultured Holophagaceae bacterium (assembly GCA_903927605.1). The sequence goes on along the minus strand of CAIYNT010000278.1, from coordinate 19,207 downwards.
ATGGCAACGTGTCCATCGTGGCGATGGGTCTGACCGGCGTTTTTGAAGGACGGGTTCCGCGGCTGAGTTTCGACTATCCCTTCCCCGAGGCGGATGGCCCGCACGATTATGGCTGCACGGCTGTGTTGAGGCCCCCGGAGGAGGAGATCCTGGCGGTGATCCACATCCGTGACATCACCCACCGGGCTGGGCTGGAGCGGAGGATGCGACGCTCCGAGCGGCTCTTCAAGGCCACGACGGACAATGCCATGGACTTCATCTGCCTGCTCGATTCCGAGAGCCTGATCACCTATCACAATCCGGCCCTGCAGCGGTTTCTGGGTCGGCCCGACCCCTGGATCGCTAGCCGGAAAATGGTCGAGCTTGTGCACGAAGCGGATTGCGACCGATTCATGGATTCTCTCCAGAAGGGCGCCAATGCGGGTCTCACGCAGGTCTTCGAGTACCGCATCCCGGATGCCCACGGAGCCTGGGCCGAGATGGAAGGGCAGGTTTCCATGGTGGATGACCCAGGTGGACAGGGGGGTTCCGTCCTGCTGATCTCCCGGGATATCTCCCTCCGGAAGCAGCTGGAGCGTGACCGCGAAAATGCGGAGATCCAGACCCGCCAGTCCCAGAAACTTGAGGCCATCGGCCAGCTGGCGGCAGGCATCGCCCACGAGATCAACACGCCCACCCAGTACATCGGTGACAACACCACCTTCCTGGGGAATGCCTTCACCGAAGCCATGGCTCTGATCAGGGCACTGCAGGGGCATCTTGAGCAGATCCGCGACGGTGCCGGGCCGGAGGCCGCCGAGGCCGGGCGGGCCCTCGCCGCCCTGGAAGCGGGGGATGTGGATTACCTCGAAGAGGAGATCCCGAAGGCCATCCAGCAGACCCTCGAAGGCGTGGCCAGGGTCACCAAGATCGTGGGTGCCATGAAGGATTTCTCCCATCCCGGGGGCGAATCGGCCACGACCATCGATCTGCACCGCACCATCGAAAGCACCATTACAGTTTCCCGCGGTGAATGGAAAGCCGTGGCGAACCTGGAAATGGAGTTCACGCCCGACCTTCCCCTGGTCACCTGCTATCCCGGGGAGATCAACCAGGTGATCCTCAATCTGGTGGTGAACGCGGCGCACGCCATCGCGGCGCGGAAGGAGGCGAAGGGCGCTTCCGACCCGGGTCAGATCCGCATCGGGACGCGCCTGCTGCCAGGCGAAGTGGAGATCTGGGTGGCGGACGACGGCACTGGGATTCCCGCCGAGATCCGGGACCGGATCTTCGATCCCTTCTTCACCACCAAGGCCGTGGGGAAGGGCTCGGGACAAGGCCTTGCCATCGTCCATGCCATCGTCACCCAGAAGCACAAGGGACGCATCGTCGTCGAATCGTCGCCAGGACAGGGCACCACCTTCCGCATCTTCCTCCCCCTGATTGTGTCCAGCCGCTGAGGGTGCCATGGCCAAGCAGCAGATCCTCTTCGTGGATGACGACCCCATGGTGCTCCAGGGGCTCCAGCGGATGCTCCGACCGTCCCGGACGGAGTGGGACATGGCCTTCGTGGAAAGCGGCCAGCTCGCCCTTGAGAAGCTCGCTGAGCATTCCTTCGATGTGATCGTCTCGGACATGCGGATGCCGGGCATGAACGGGGCCGAACTGCTGAAGGAAGTCATGAAGCGCTTCCCGGGCATGGTCCGGATCGTCCTCTCCGGCCATGCGGACCGGGAGCTGGTGACCCAGTGTGTCGGCGTGGCCCATCAGTACATCTCCAAGCCCTGTGATCCGGAGCAGCTGAAGACCATGATCCGGAATGCCTGCATCCTCTCGGGCCGTCTGGTGGATGAAGAGGTCCGGAAGGTCATCGGGGCCATCGACCGCCTGCCCACCGTCCCTGAGCTCTACCTGGAGCTGAAAGAGGCCCTGAAGGAGGAGGAAGTCGACACCAGAGTCCTCGGCGCCATCATCCAGAAGGACATGGGAATGACGGCCAAGATCCTGAAGCTGGTGAACAGCTCCTTCTTCGGCCTGCGGCGGGTCATCTCGGATGCCCAGGAAGCGGTGGCCTACCTGGGCATCGACATGATCAAGACCCTGGTGCTCAGCAACAGCATCTTCGAGCAGTCCCGGCCCTTCCAGACCAGGAACTTCAACATCTCCGACCTCTGGCATCACAGCATGGTCGTCGCCGCCGGAGCCAAGGCCATCGCCGAGGGGGAGCAGCTGGGGCGGTCCCTGACGGAGGAGGCCTTCGTCGGCGGGGTGCTGCATGACGTCGGCATCCTGGTCCTGGCCTCGAACTTCCATGAGACCTATGACAAGGTGACGGACCTGGTGATCTCAGAGAAAGTCATCATCTCCACCGCCGAGCAAGAGTTCTTCGGCGTGACCCATGCCGAGGTTGGCGCCTACCTGCTGGGTCTCTGGGGATTGCCCGCGCCCATCCTGAACATCGTGAGCCTGCACCACCGGGTGAACCTGCAGGACGAGGGGAAGGTCACGCCGCTCATCGCCGTGTACGCGGCGGATGTGCTCTGTGGCATCCAGGATCATCACCCGCTGTTTGAGACGGGACGGCTGAACCGGACCGCCATGGAAGGGGCCGGTCTGCTGGACCGCCTGGGAGCCTGGGAAGTTTTCGCAAGGGAAGCTGTTGTGGGAAAGGAAGGTGCGTGATGGCGACAAGAATCCTCCTGGTGGATGACGAGGAGAACGTCCTCCACGGCTACCACCGGGTGCTCCGGCAGAGCTTCGACATGGACGTGGCCCTGGGCGGGGCCCAGGCCCTGCAGGCCCTGGAGAAGCACGGACCCTATGCAGTGGTCGTCGCCGATATGCGCATGCCCGGGATGAGCGGTCTCGAGCTGCTGGCCGAGGCCCGCTTCCGTTTTCCTGATACCACTCGCATCATGCTCACGGGGAATTCGGACCAGAAGACCGCCACCGATGCAGTGAATCGGGGCCAGGTGTTCCGCTTCCTCACCAAGCCCTGTCCCGCCGAGGAGCTGGAACTGGCCATCCGGGCAGGGCTGCGCCAGCACCAGCTCGTGGTCGCTGAGAAGGAACTGCTGGAGCAGACCCTGACCGGAGCCATCACGGTGCTGTCCGAGCTCCTCGCCAGCGTGGACCCGGTCCTGTTCAGCCGGAGCCAAGTGGTGCGGGAGCGGGGCGCCCGGCTGGCCCGGATGCTGGGGTGCGAGGAGGTCTGGGCCGTCGAGATGGCCGCACTCCTGGCGCCCATCGGTCGGATCGCCCTGCCCACGGCCGCCGTCCAGGCCTCGGGCAATCCCGCGGCGGTGGCGGCCCTCCTGGCGGCGGTTCCAGAGGTCGGTGCCAGGCTGCTCCAGCCCATCCCGCGACTGGGCGGCGTGGCCCGGATCATCCGGTACCAGGGCAAGGGCTACGATGGTTCCGGGACGCCCGCGGATGGCCTCCAGGGTGAGGCGATCCCTTTGGAATCCAGGATCCTCAGGGTGCTGTGGGACTTCTCGGAACTCGACGGGACGCGCCGGAACCACAGCGTCGCCCTCGAGGAGCTGCGGCTGAAGCCGAAGGCCTACGACCCCAAGGTGCTGGCGGCGCTGGGCGACCTGCTCGCGTTCACTCCCCCTGCGCCTCTGGCCCACGAGTTGAGGTTGCGCGAGCTCTAGGCCGGGATGACCCTGGCCTCCGACATCCAAACGGAAGACGGCGCGCTCGTGCTGCCAAGGGGGCTCCGCTTGGGACCGGGCCACCTGGAACTCCTGACGAGCCTGGGCCGCTTGCTGGACCTGCGGGAACCCCTCTCCGTCCTGCTACCCGCTGGGGACCCCCATGAAGCCTAAAATTCTCCTGGTGGACGACGAGGAAAACGTCCTGCAGGCCTACACCCGCGTGCTGCGGGGGAAGTTCGCCCTGGACACCGCGCTGGGGGGCGAGGCCGCCCTGGAGTGCCTGGCCGCAAGGGGGCCCTATGCCGTGGTGGTCTCCGACATGCGGATGCCCGGCATGAACGGCGTGGAGTTCCTGGCCTGGGCCCGGGCCCAGCATCCCGACACGGTCCGCATCATGCTCACCGGCAATGCGGACCAGGGCACGGCCATGGCGGCGGTGAACAAGGGCGCGATCTTCCGGTTCCTCACCAAGCCCTGCGATTCGGAGCTATTGGGCGAGACGCTGGATCTTGCGGTGCGTCAGCATGAACTCATCACGGCCGAGAAAGCCCTGGTGGAAGGCACCCTCAAGGGCGTCATCAAGATGCTGGTGGAGCTGCTCTCCTGCCTCGATCCCATCTCCTTCGGCCGCGCCCAGGCCATGGCGGCCCATGCCGAGGGCATCGCCAAGGAGATGCACATGGCCAACCCCTGGGTGCTGGGCATCGCCTCGATCCTGTCGCAGATCGGCATCCTCACCGTGCCCGAGGGCGTGGCCACCAAGATCCAGACCGGGAGCTTCCTCAACAGCAGCGAGCGGGACCTCGCCAACCGCATCCCCGAGATCGGTGCGGACCTCATCCGCAACATCCCGCGCCTGGAGGAGGTGGCCGAGTCGGTGCTTTACATGAACAAGAACTTCAATGGCACGGGGTATCCCGCCGACGACCTCAAGGAACAGGCCATTCCCCTGGGGGGCCGCATCCTGCGGGTGGTGTGGGACTATGAGCGGCTGCTGCCGAAGTTCAGCCATCCGCTGTCAGTCCTCCGCGACATGGAGGCGCGCACGACCTGGTACGACCTGGAGGTGCTGCACGCCTTCGCCCGCTGTCTGGAACGGCAGGGCATCGAGGCGCCAGCCGCGCCCACCCAGCAGCTCAGCCTCCACGAGCTGCGCATCGGCCACCTGCTGCTCACGGGAATCGAGACCATGGATGGCCTGCTGGTGGTGCCCGAGGGCACCGTGATCGGCCTAGCCCACCTGCAGAAGCTCCGGAACTTCGCCCGCCTCTCCGGCATCCGTGAACCTATCCTGGTCTCAGGACAATCCACATGAAGGACGCTCGCCCGCTCCGCCCTCGCCGAGTGCCTCTGGCGCTGTTCCGGCGGTTTGCGAGGGGACAGCTCCAGGCGCAAAACGAACGCTACCTGGATCTCGTCACGGCCCTGCCCACGGGGATCTATCGCCTGCGGGTCCATCCGGCCGAGCCTAGCCCAAGCGCCGATTGGGAGCACGAGGATCTGCCTCGCTATGAGATCGAGTTCGTCAGCGACCGGTTCTGCGCCATCCTCGGCGTCAGCCGCGAGGCCTTCCAGGCCAATCCCAGCCTGGTCATGGAGCGGATCCATCCGGACGACCGGGCGGGCTTCAGCGCGCGCAATGCAGAGGCCCTGGCAGGGATGACCCCATTCAATTGGGAAGGCCGCCTGTTTGAAGAAGGCCAGCCGCGCTGGATCCGCTTCGAGTCGACGCCCCGCCGGCTTCCGGATGGCGGCAGCCTCTGGACCGGCATCCTGACAAACATCACGGGGCGGCGGAAGGCGAGCGCGGACTTCCGTCGCCTCCACAGCCTCCTTCGGCAGGTCGAGAGCATCGCCAGGGTCGGTGGCTGGGAGATCGATCTCGAGGAAAACACGCTGTACTGGTCCGAGGAGGTCTACCGGATCTACGAGCTGGAGCCGGACTCTTACGCACCCACCGTGGAAGGCTCCATTCAGTTCTATGCCCCCGAATGGCGGCCGGTCATCAGCCAGGCGGTCCAGCGGGCCATCGCCACGGGCGAGAACTTCGACCTGGATCTGGAACTCCTCACGGCGACCGGGCGGCGCCTCTGGGTCCATGCCACCAGCCAGGTGATCCTGAAGAATGGCCGGGTGATCAAGGTGCAGGGGGCCTTCCGGGATATCTCCGCGGAGCGCCTGGCCGCCCACAAGCTGACCCAGAGTCACGGGGTGCTGACCGGCGTCCTGGAGAGTGCCATGGGCCCGATCTTCTCCGTGGACCGGGCCTACTGCTATACCAGCTTCAACCAGACCCACGCTGTCTTGATGAAGTCCTTGTACGACCAGGATATTGCGGTGGGGAGCTGTGTTCTGGATTATCAGACCGTGCTGGTGGATCGCGAGACCACGAAACTCCACCTGGACCGGGCACTCGGGGGGGAGGCGTTCCTAGAGTCCGCCTACTCCGGGGATGTGGCATTCTCCCGGCTCTACTTCGAGGTGGCTCATACCCCCATCCGGAGTGCGGCGGGTGAAATCACCGGAGTGGCAGTGTTCGCCCGGGATGTCACCCGGAGGCATTTGGCCGAGGAGGCGCTAAAAACCTCAGAGACCCGGGCCCGCACCATGCTCCAGGCGTCTCTGGAAGGGGTCTGGCTCCTCCGGCCCGATGGCAGTTTCGAGGAGGTCAACGAAGCTGCCTGCCGGATGGCCGGCTACAGCCGCCAGGAGCTGCTGGGCCTCAGCGTCTGGGACCTGGAGGCACAGGAGCATCCCGAAGAGACCCGGAAGCACATGCTGCGGATCCGGGACCTGGGCATGGATATTTTCGAATCCAGCCACCGCCGCAAGGATGGATCGGTCTTCCCCGTCGAGATCTCGGTGATGGCCATCGTCCAGACCGGCCAGCAGGTGGCCTTCGTTCGGGACATTACGGAGCGGAAACAGAAAGAGGCAGCCCTCCAGGCCAGCGAAGCGAGAAACCGGGCGCTCATCCGCGCCATCCCGGACCTGATCTTCACGAACAGCCGGGACGGCGAGTACCTGGATGTCCACGTGGCGGATCCGGACCTGCTGTTCGTTCCGCCCGAGAACTTCCTGCACCGGAAGATCGAAGAGATCCTGCCCGGACCGGTCGCCGCGCAGTATCGGGCAGCCTACGCGCAGGCATTCGAGACAGGGCAGGTCCAGGAGCTGGAATACACCTTGACCATCGGTGTGAGGGACCGGGACTTCGAGGCCCGGGTGGTCCCTTCGGCTGAGGAGAAGGTCATCACCATCGTGCGGGACATCACTGAGCGCAAGCGCACGGAAGCAGCCCTGCGGGAGAGCGAAGCGCGCTACCGCACCCTGTTCGACAACAACCACGCGATCAAACTGCTGGTGGATCCTGTCGAGGGAAAGGTGATAGATGCCAACCCTGCCGCCGTACGCTTCTACGGCTGGACCCGCGAGCAGCTCCAGGGGATGTATGTCAACCAGATCAATGTCCAGCCACCCGCAGAGGTGGCAGGCCTCATGCGGGAGGCCCTTGGTGCCAGGCGGGATCATTTCGAGCTCGTCCATCGACTGGCCGACGGTTCAATCCGGAATGTGGATGTCTACAGCGGTCCGATCCAGGTCCAGGGGAGAACCCTGCTCTATTCCATCATCCACGACACCACGGAGCGGGCGCAGGTCATGGAGGCCCACGCCCGCCTGCTCCACATCCTGGAATCCAGCCTCAACGAGATCTACATCTTCAACAAGGACAGCCTGCGCTTCGAGTACATCAACCACGCGGCCCTGGACAACCTGGGCTACACCCTGGAGGCCATGCGGGCGATGACGCCCGTGGACCTGAAGCCCGAGTTCAATGAGGCTTCCTTCCGGCGGGCGCTGGACCCCTTGCTGAGCCACGCGGACCGGCTGGTCACCTTTGAGACCGTCCACCGCCGGGCCGATGGCAGCCAGTATCCGGTCGAGGTCCATCTCCAGCTGGCCGGAGCTTCGGAGCAACAGGTGTTCCTGGCCGTGATCCTCGATATTTCCGAGCGCCGCGCCGCGGAAGAGGCGCTGCACATCCGGGTCGACCAGCTGCAGATCATGCATGAGTTGGCCCTGCTGCCGGAGCGTCATGCCGGGAAGGCGCTGCTGCGCGAGGGGCTGGAGCGGATCGTGCGCATCGCGGGCAGCCGAGTGGGCTTCCTGCACCTGCTGCTGGAGGACCAGGAGACCCTGGAACTCACGGCCTGGACCGCCGAGACCATGCAGCACTGCACCGCCAGCTTCGACACGCACTATCCCGTGGCCATGGCCGGGATCTGGGCCGACGCAGTGCGGCTGCGCCGGCCGGTGATCCACAACGACTACCCGGCGCGGACGGACCGGAAGGGCATGCCCGAGGGGCATTTCCCCCTGACTCGGGAGATCGTGGTGCCCATCGTGGAAGCCGGTCAGGTGCGGATGATCGTGGGTGTCGGCAACAAACCGACGGACTACGACGAGGCCGACGTGAGTCAGCTGGAGGTGGTCGCCGGAGATCTGTGGAAGGGTTACGCCCGCCAGTGCATGGAAGGGGAGATCCAGGAACTGAACCGGACCCTGGAGCACCGGGTGGAGCAGCGCACCCACCAGTTGGAGGCGGCCAACGAGGAGTTGGAGGCCTTCGCCTATAGCGTGTCCCACGATCTGCGGGCCCCGCTCCGGACCATCAGCGGGTTCACCGAGGCGCTGAGCCGGGATGAGGACTCGGTCCTGTCCCCCGAAGGCCTGGGTCACCTGCAGCGCATCCAGGGGGGCACCCTCCGCATGGCCCAGCTCATCGAGGATCTTCTCCAGCTCTCGCGCATCGGCCGGGACGACTGCGCCAGGATGCCACTGGACCTCAGCGCCATGGCGGACCAGATCCTGGCCAGGCTCCGGGAGTCGGAGCCGGGTCGTACAGTGACTCTGGACGTGGAACATCCCATTTCCGTGCTGGGAGATCCCAGACTGCTGCGGGTCCTGCTGGAGAACCTGCTGGGCAATGCCTGGAAGTTCACCGCCCGCGCGCCTGATCCGCGCATCTGGATGAGCGCCCGCCGGGTGAATGGCGCCTCGATGGAAGTGACCATCCGGGATAACGGGGCCGGGTTCGCTGCTTCGCAGGTGGGCCGGCTCTTCGCGCCCTTCCAGCGGCTCCACAAGGTTGAGGAGTTCCCCGGGACGGGCATCGGCCTGGCCATTGCCAAGCGCATCATGAGCCGGCACGGAGGCTCGATCCAGGCCGAGGGGGAGGTGGGTCAGGGGGCTGCGTTCTCCTTCACCCTGCCCGGTCCCGCGGAGGACGTGCCATGAAACGGCCGGTGGTGCTCATCGTCGAGGACAATCCCGACGACCAGACTTTGATGCAGCTCGCCATCGCCGAGGCCAGGGCCTCCTTCGAGGCCGTGTTTGTTCCGGATGGGCAGGACGCCCTGGACTGGCTGTTCCGCCAGGGCGCCCATGCGGATCGGGACGAGGGAGTCTTCCCGGCGCTGGTTCTGCTGGATCTAAAGCTGACTCGGCTGAGCGGATTGGATGTGCTCAGGGCCCTGCGCGGGGATCCCCTGGGGCGCCTGATTGCGGTGGTGGTGCTGACCACCTCTGAGATGCCCTCCGACATCGAGAAGGCCTACGAGCTCGGCGCCAATGCCTACGTCCAGAAGCCCATGGGCTTTCCGGCCCTGGTGGACCTGGTGGAGGCCATCCACGCGTTCTGGCTTTCCTACAATGTTGTCCATCCCGCCCTGAGGTGAGGCATGCCAGCTCCGATCCGTATTCTGATGATCGAGGATTCCCAGGAAGACGCCGAGCTCGTCCGTCTGCATCTCCGGGCCCATGGCCTGGCGTTCACCAGCTCCCAGGTGGATTCGATGATCGGCTTCCTCTATGCCTTGAAGTCGGAGCCCTGGGATCTGGTCCTCTCAGACTTCAGCCTGCCCGATACCGATGGCATGGAACTCCTGAAAACCCTGCGGGCGGTGGACCCGGACCTGCCCTTCATCCTCCTGTCGGGCGTGCTGGACGAATGTGCCGCCGTGGAGGCCATGCGCGGCGGGGCCAATGATTTCCTGATCAAGAGCAACCTCGCCCGGCTGGTCCCGGCCATCCAGCGGGAGATGAAGGAGGCCGACCTGAGACGGAGACAGCGCCTCTTCGAGGAGGAACTGCGACTGCTCCACACGGCCATCGGGCAGACGCCAGACATGGTGGTCATCACCAATCCGGAAGGCCGGATCCTGTACGCGAACGCGGCTGCCGAGGTCATCACCGGGTTCCGGCGGGAGGAACTGCTGGGCCAGAATCCCCGCCTGTTCAAGAGCGGCCGCCATGAGGACGGGTTCTACCGGACCATGTGGGAGACCCTGCTCCGGGGCGAGACCTGGAAGGGCCACATCGTGAACCGCCGGAAGGACGGCGCGTTCTGGGATGCCGAGTCCGTGATCGCCCCGGTCTACAGTCCCGGGGGAGACATCCAGAACTACCTCTGCACGGCCCGGGACAGCACGCTGGAGCGACAGCTGCAGGGCTTCCTGGAGCAGTCCCAGCGCCTGGAGACCATCGGCACGCTCACCAGCGGCATCGCCCACGACTTCAACAACATCCTGATGCCGGTCATCGGCCATGCGGAAATCGGGCTGGAACGTTCCCCCGGCGATCCCGGCCTCAAGCACGATCTGGAGGTCATCCTGACCTCGGCGATGCGGGCCCGGGACCTGGTCCGGCAGATCCTGACCTTCAGCCGGAAGGGGGATGAGCAGCCCGTGGCGATCGAGCTCCAGGGCCTGCTGACGGAGTCCCTGAAACTGCTCCGGGCCACCATCCCCACGTCCATCTCCCTGAATTTGGATCTCGACGCCCGGGGCCTCTCCACGCTGGTGGACCCGACCAAGCTGCACCAGGTGATTCTGAACCTGTGCACCAATGCGGGGCATGCCATGCGGGGGACGGCGGGGCTCTTGACCGTCCGGCTCCGGTCCAGGAAGGTGCCGGTCACCGCCTGCGCCATGAACATCCAGCTGCCCGAAGGGGACTACCTCTGCCTGGAGGTCGCGGACACCGGGAGGGGCATCACGCCCGGGGACCTGGACAAGATCTTCCTGCCCTTCTTCACCACCAAATCGTCGCAGGAGGGGACCGGGCTTGGGCTGTCCGTGACCCACGGCATCATCAGCGCCACGGGTGGCGGCATCCAGGTGGCCAGTCAGCCCGGCGTGGGCACCACCTTCAAGGTGTTCCTGCCCATCGTCCCCACAGACGCGCCGCCGTCGGAGCTGGACGATGAGGCCAGTCCCGCAGGGCAGGGGCGCATCCTGCTGGTCGATGACGAGGTCCCCGTGCTGGAGATGCTCGAGACCAGCCTCGCTGGCATGGGCTTCCGCGTGTTCGCCTATGCCCGTTCTGAGGAGGCGCTCCAGGCCTTCCGGAAGGATCCCGGAGCCTTCCAGGTCCTGGTGACGGACGAGGCCATGCCCGACTTATCGGGCGTCCAGCTGGCCCAGGCCATCTGGGCGCTGAAGCCCGCCTTTCCGGTCATCCTGCTCAGCGGCACCCCGGAACTGGGATGGATCGGCCACGCCACCGGCCCGAGCGGTTTCCGCGCCTGCCTGGCCAAGCCCATGTCGCCCAGGGGCCTGGCGAGGAGGATCCTGCAGGTCGTCCCCGAGATGGAGCGCAGGGACCGCGCTCCATGATCCCGCAGTGGATTTGGAGGCAGATCTATTGATCCCCAGGGAAGCACCACCCATGCACGAAGGAGGGAGATGACGATCAAACCGAATAACCCGCTCGCAGGCGCACTGGCCGTCGTAGTTGGCGGCCTGGCGCTGGTCGGCTGGGATTTCGATATCGCCATCCTGAAGAGCCTCCACCCCAGCTGGGTCAGCATGAAGGTGAATACGGCTCTGGCCTTCGTGCTGATGGGAAGCGCATTGCTATGGTTCCCCCAGCGGGAACCCTCGACCGGCCTAGGAAGGCCGTCCTGGGCCTTCTTCTGCTCCAATGCCTGCGCCCTGCTGGCTGGCCTGATCGGTCTGCTGACCCTGGGCGAATACGCCTTCGGCTGGAATCCAGGTCTGGACCAGTGGTTGTTCAAGGAACCGGCGGGGGCGGTGGGCACGTCCAATCCCGGCCGCATGGCGCCGGACACGGCCTTGAGTTTTCTCATCCTCGCCGTGCCCTGGCTCACCGGAGCCTGGCGAAACAGGAGAAGGATCCTCATCGTTTCGGTCATTGCCGGGTCCCTGGTGACGACGCTGGCCCTGGTGGAGATCCTTTCGTATTTCACCCCCGTCCTCAGGACCTATGGCTGGGGCGGCTTGACGATGATGGCTTTTCCCACGGCAACCCTGTTCGCCGTGATGGGTCTGGCCATCATCTCCGGATCCTGGCGGGAAGCTTTGAGCCCACGGCTGGCCGAATTCTCCAACTACCTCTGGTGGCTGGCGAGTTGCTTGGCCGCCTTGGCCATTTCCTTCGCACTGTATGTCCGAGCAGAAAAGCAGATCGACCGCGCCAATGAAAGGCGCCTGCAGTCCATGCTCATGGCCGAGGAGCTGCGCCAGACTGAGGACGATCTCACCCGGATGGCTCGAACCTATGTTGTGACCGGCGATCCTGCCTACAAGCGGCACTTTCAGGACATCCTGGACATCCGGGATGGGATGAAACCCAGGCCCGAGCATTTCGGGAGGCCCTACTGGGACCTAGTGCTCGGGGATGGCCCCGCGCCGCGTGGCAATGAGCAGGCCATTCCACTATTGGAGTCGATGCGACGGGTTGGGCTCACCAGCGAGGAATCCCGGCTTCTGGCTCGGGCCAAGACGTACTCAGACCGGATGGCTCTTTTGGCATCGGAGGCGATGAGGCTGGTCGAGCCAGCTGGGCCTGGGGTCAAGGTCGACCGGACCACGGCGGTCATGATGCTGCATGACGCCCGGTATCACCAGACCAAGGCGGACGCCTCGAGGCTGATCCTCGACTTTCTCGGCCAGGTGGACAAGCGCACTCTCGCGGACGTCCACAGGGCCGAGAATACTGCGACGATCTTCCGCTATGTCATCGGCATGTTCGGCTTCGTATTGGTCTATGTGCTCTGGCGCACTTATCGGACCTTGGCCGACACCCTGGGCGGGACGGTGGACGAAGTCTACAAGCAGATCGCCAGCATCGGCGCCGGGGACTTCTCGAAGCCCATCCAGGTCAAAGCTGGGCTCGAAAACAGCGTGCTGGGATGGTTGTCAGAAACACGGGACAAGCTCAAAAGCAGTGTTCAGGAACGGCAGCAAGCCGAAGCTGCCATGCGGGCGAGTGAGCAGCATTTTCGCAACGTGGCGGATTTCACCCATGAGTGGGAGTACTGGACCGCCCCGGATGGAAGCCTCACCTGGATGAGCCCGTCTTGTGAGCGTGTCACGGGGTACCCAGTCGAGGACTTCCAGCAGGACCCCGGACTGATCTCCCAGATCTGCCATCCAGAGGACCGGGACCTGCTTGTGGACCATGTCCATGAAATTACCGGGCATCAGGGTCTCGCCCCCATGGACTTTCGCATCCGGCATCGGGATGGCCGCCAGATCTGGATCAGCCATGTCTGCGTCCCGGTCTGGGACAGTGAAGGTCGGCCGGCCGGTCGGCGGGCCACGAACGTCGAGATCACCGAGCGCAAGCAGTCTGAACTGAAGCTGCAGGAGAGCGAGCAGCGCTTCCGTACGATCTTCGACCGGGCCATCGACGGGATTGTCATTTTTTCGATCGAGGGGGAGATCATCGATGTGAATGACGCCTTCGCGTCCATGCACGGTCGCACCCGAGAGGAGATGCGGGGCATGCACCTCAGTGAGCTTGATGTAGCCGAATCCGCCGGGCTGGCGCCAGAGCGGATGCGTCGCCTGCTGGCCGGAGAGACCCTGTGTGTCGAACTGGAGCAGCTCCACCAGGACGGCCATGTCTTCCTGACGGAGGCGACCGGCAGCCTGATCACCCTGGGTGAGCTGCCAGTCATCCTTTCCTTCCATCGCGATATCAGCGGGCGGAAGCAGGCCGAGGAGGCGCTGCAACACGAGCGAACGCTCAAGGCTGCCATTGTTGATTCCACGGATGATGCGATCATCACCAAGCTTCTGGACGGCACGGTGACGAGCTGGAACCAGGCCGCGGAGAAGCTGCTGGGTTACAGCGCGGAGGAAATGGTAGGGCAGTCCGTGCGCACCATCATTCCTTCCGACCGCTATGCCGAGGAGGAGGAGGTGCTTGATCGCACCCGCAACGGCGAACAGATCAAGCACTATCAGACCGTGCGGAAAGCCAAGGACGGTCACCTGGTGCCGATCTCCCTGACCATTTCCCCCATCCGCGACAAGGATGGACGGATCATAGGAGCCTCGAAGATCGCCCGAGACATCACCGAGATAAAGGAAATGGAACAGGCCATCCAGACCTTGAATCGCGACCTGGAACACCGCGTGGAAATACGCACGAAGCAGCTGGAGGCTGCCATCCAGGAACTGGGGGCCTTCACCTACAGCGTGTCCCACGATCTGCGGGCGCCCCTGCGCCACTTGACGGGCTTTGTGGAACTGCTGAACCGGCAGAGCAACAGCGGGCTGGACGCCAAGAGCAGACACTATCTGGAAGTCATCTCGCAGTCAGCCACCAAGATGGGTTGCCTGATCGATGACCTGCTCTCGTTCTCCCGCATGGGACGTGCGGAGATGATGAAGAACACCGTGGACCTGGGCCGACTCACCCAGGAGGTCCGGGAGGAGCTCTCCAGGGACCTGCCCCCGGGCAGGGGACTGCAATGGCGCATCGGGGAGCTGCCGGTCGTCACCGGAGATCAGGCCATGCTGCGCCTGGTCCTGGTGAACCTGCTCTCCAACGCGGTGAAATACTCCAGACATGCCGAGGCTCCGGTGATCGAGGTCGGTGCCTGGCTGTCCGAGGGTCGCGAGTGGACGGTCTGCGTCCGGGACAATGGGGCCGGGTTCGAGATGAAGTATGTGGATAAACTGTTCGGGCTGTTCCAGCGCCTGCATTCCAGCACGGAGTATGAAGGCACAGGGGTGGGGCTGGCCAATGTCCAGCGCATCATCGCCCGGCATGGCGGGAGGACCTGGGCTGAAGGGGAACTGAACAAGGGTGCCGCTTTTTATTTCACGCTGCCGCTCCAGAAGGAGGCCTGACCATGCATGCTGACATCAAGAAGATCCTGCTGGTCGAAGACAACCCCAATGACGCGGAGCTCACGCTCGAGGCCCTGAGCGAGAAGCGCCTGGCTAATGAGGTGATCTGGCTGAAGGATGGCCAGGAGGCGCTGGACTTCCTGTACTGCCAGGAGGCTTATGCCGGGCGGGAGAAGATCAATCCGGTCCTGATCCTGCTGGACATCAAGATGCCCAGGGTGGATGGCCTGCAGGTGCTGAAGCAGATCAAGGGGGACCCGAAGCTGCGGACCATCCCGGTGGTGATCCTGACGTCATCGCGGGAAGAGAGGGATCTGCTCGAAGGCTACAACAACGGCGTGAACGCCTTCGTGGTCAAGCCCGTCATTTTCGCCGACTTCATGCACTCCGTGGCCTCCCTGGGCGCCTTCTGGGCCGTGCTGAACGAGGCGCCTCCGACCAAGGTGTGATCCGGTCCTGGAACCGCTGCTACCCTGCTGTAGCCAATCCGCTCGATGGATTCAGCTTGGTTTCGTCAAGGCTGCTCCAACAAGAACGGCCCTGGCTTGGGTCACGTCACGGCACACCTTGATCTCCAAGGCGGGATCCGGCTGCAGCCCGAGACGGATGGCAGGACCGCCCACTAGGATGTGAGCTGGCGCCAGGTGCAGTCCCCTGGTCCGCCGCACCACTTCCTCGACCTGCTTCATCTGGGAGGGGAGTGCCACCGAGAAGCCAAGGGCCAGGGGCCGATGCAGGTCCAGGAGATCGATGATTTCCTTGGTGGGGAGGCCCGGGGTCATGGCCAGCGTCGGAATGCCCTGGGTGGCGAAATAGGCATCCGCCATTTGCACCCCCAGGGTGTGGTAGTTCTCCTCGGCGGTGACGAGAAGCAGGGCCGGAGACGTCGGTGGCACTTCCGGGCCGGAACTGATCCGGACCTGGGCCACCAGGTCAGCGACGAAGGCGCTGAAGCGGTGCTCGGTAGCCACGGTGATCTTGTTGGCCGCCCACAGCTCCCCGATCTTCGTGAGCAGTGGCTGCAGCATGCCCATCATGAGATCCGTAGGGCGGACGCCCAGGTGGAGCCCCTCATCGAGTATTTTCGCCACCTCGGCGTGCGTTCCGACGAGGCTGAGGTCTTCCAGGCGGATGAAGAAGGCCACGCTGGCTTCCAGGCCCTCCTGATCCGCTGCCGAGAAGGCCTGGATGTTGGGCCTGCAGGCTGCGCAGACGCCATAGGAGATCTCATACCGGTCGAAGGGCGCTTCTTCCCGGAGGAAGGTTTGGCAGTAGGCGCACCATTGGATCATGAGGTGGCTCCCGGTCCTCTGAGCAGTTCGGTCACAGCCTTGTTGAGGTCTGCGGGGCTGATGGGCTTGTGCAGGACGACGTGCACACCGAGCTTCTCCAGGCGGCCCTCCATGTCCGCATCGTGGTGCGCGGTGAGCATCACGACCTTCAGGGATATGAGGGCTTCGTCTTCGAAGCAGGCCCTGACCAGGCTTGATCCAGAGAAAGTGGGCATCCGCTGATCCAGGACCAGGAGCGCAGGACTAAGTTCCCGCAGCTTCTCCAGGACCTCGCTGAGGCTGGTGGGCTCGACCTCGACCACCTCATGGCCAGCCTGCTTCAGACAGGCCGCCGCGAAGGATCTCGCCAGGCGGCTGTCATCCACGATCGCGATGAGAGTCATGTCGCCGATCCACTGAACCGCTTAGCCATCTGTGTGCTCCTGGCCATCCCGATCCACCGCGGACCTTCAACGCCCTTGCAGGTGGCCCACCAGTTTCCGGTCCACCTCGGAAACGTGGTGCTCCAGCCAGTCCTTCAGGAAGGTCATGACCGTCAGGGAGATCGTCATGGACCCGGCAGTATGCTTCGCCTCCAGATCCTTGACCTGCTGGACCAGGTTCTCGTGTTCAGTTTGGTGGGCTTCCATGCCTGGGTAGTCCGTGTCCCGCATGAAGGCTCCTTCAGTCTGAAAGTGCTCAATGGTGTAGGCGCGCAGAAAGGCCAGGATCCGGCTCAGTTCCTGGCGGGAGTTGCCGGCCCGCATGGCATCGTGCAGCTGGTTCACGGCCTCGAACAGGGAGGCATGCTGGCGGTCGATCTGCTCATGGCCCAGCCGAAGGTCATCCGAGAACGTGGCGAAGGGCATCGGTGTCCCCCGAAAAAGGTGCTTCGCTGCGGGACCTCTTGCTGTTGTTGACATGGCCAGTCCCTGCACCTCTCATCGGCGGTGTTCTTGAAAGTCTGTAAACCCGGACCAGTGTGCTGGCCCTGAAATACATGGATCAAGGGGTGGATGGGCCAGCACACTTCCATCGGGGCATGGCCCCTCTGGCGATTCGGTACGCAGGCGCACCGGATCTGTCACCCCTTTGGGGGCACTGCCATGCCCCCAAACCCCCGCCAAGTGTGGTGTCCCAGTGCTTCGGATGATCCAGGTTCTCGCGGGACACCACACCAGGCTCTGTTTTCTAAAATTGTGACTGGTGGCCATTCTTCCGATACCACCTCCATAGGGTAGGTGGAGGCGCCATGGCCTTGATGGACTGGAACTCGCGACTTCTGGTCGGGCACTCGAAGATCGACGAGCAGCACAAGACTCTGGTGGACACGATCAATCTGCTGGAGGCAGCGGTGCAGTCGGGCAAGGACCGCCGAGAGATCGAAGAACTCCTGGTCTTCCTGAAGGACCACACCGAGAGCCACTTCCTGATTGATGGGGATCTTTTTAGAGCCCTGGAGCAGCTGGCAAGCACGGACCTGCTGACCAGCGCCTGGAATCGACGGCATTTCGAACAGGCGGTCGAAGGCGAGATTCATCGCTCTACCAGGTATGGACATCCCGTATCGGCTCTACTGCTCGATATCGATCACTTCAAGCGGGTCAACGATACCTTTGGCCATCCAGTGGGGGACCAGGTCCTTCGGGAGGTTGCCAATCGGATCCGCGCCACCATCCGGCTCTCGGATTCCCTGACCCGCTGGGGTGGCGAGGAATTCATCATCCTCATGCCCAACACCGGTATCACCAGCGCTACCGTGCTTGCTGAACGCATCCGCCTGAGCATCGCCGCGCCTGAGTTCGAGGGGATCGGCCAGATCACCGCCAGCCTGGGCCTCGCCGAATATCGGCCTGCAGAGTCCCAGGAGGAGTGGCTGGATCGCTCGGACCGGGCGATGTACCGGGCCAAAGACAAGGGTCGGAACCGGGTCGAGGCTGACCTCACGCGAGCCGAGGACCAGTCGGTCACAGAGCACCTGGAGGGTACCTTCCTGAAACTGGTCTGGAGCGGGCATTACCGCTGCGGCAACCCCCTCATCGACAGCCAGCATGAGCACTTGTTCCATCTCGCGAACGAATTACTCGACGCAGTTCTGTCGGGCCGCCCCATCGACGAGATTTCAGCGTTCGTCAAGACACTCCTGGCGGCTGTGGTTGAACACTTTCACGATGAAGAAGAGATCCTTGCGGGGCTCGGATTCTCTGGGCTTGTGGACCATGCGAAAAAGCATGTCGAACTCGTCGATCAAGCCGTTGATCTCGAACGGGCCTTCCAGGCCGGGACCCTTGCCATGGGCAGCCTCTTTCAGTTCCTGGCCCATGACATGGTCGCCTCGCACATGCTCAAGGCGGATCGGGAGTTCTTCCACCTCATGGCAGATTCATAGCATCCGAATAGAAATTCAGTAGCGAAGCCGATCACGAAGCGAAGGGCAGTCCTACCCCGAACAGAGCACTCCCGGCCAGGGGTGCTCTGTTTTTTTTCGCTGGGAATTCCGATCATCCATTTCAGAAACCTAACCAGGAATTGAAGAATTGGCCTGGAAACGGGGAGATCCATAAGGTCTATTTTCGTTTTTATTTTCACTTGTTGAAAACAGTGGTCTTTCTACACTTTGAAGTGGTTCTCAGTGGAGAAAAGTGGGTTGAAGTGGATTAAAGTGGTCTGACTTCATTCCGGTGGCCTCTTCTGGGCAGGTGATTGAAAGGCGATACCGGTGCTGCGATTTCGCGGGAATTCACCGGCCACGGTGGATGAGAAGGGACGCCTCAAGCTTCCCACCTCCTTCAAGGCCGAGCTGGAGACCTTCGCCCAGGGCGAGGGGGGCGGAGCCCTGCGGCACTACCTCACCTCCCTGGATGGCCGCTCCGCTCGCCTCTACCCCATGCCTGTCTGGGAGGGCATCGAGGCGCGCCTGGCGGCACTGCCTTCCACCAGCCCCGCCAAGCGCAAGTTCCTGGAGACCACCGCCTACTTCGGCAGCGAAGTGGAGCCCGATGCCCAGGGCCGTTTCGTCATCCCGCCCATCCTTCGTGAGGCAGCCCAGCTGACTGGCGAGGTCGCGGTGCTGGGGCAGATGGACCACCTGGCCCTGTGGAACAAGGCCGGCTTCGAACGGCGTCTGGCGGCC
>CAIYNT010000277.1 GCA_903927605.1 uncultured Holophagaceae bacterium | reverse complement strand
GGCCATGTTCGACCCCAGTGGTGGCCACTTCGATGGCCTTAAGGCAAAACTTACTCAAATCCTCGCGCTGGATTTGTGGGAGGTCATAGGAAACCTGGATTATCTTCTCCAAATAGGCGCGGCCAGATGTGTCTTCTTCATTCAACGCCGTTGAAATTCGTTCGAGGTCGAATGCAAGTAAATAGATGATGTTTGGGAAGTCTCCGACCAACCGGACCAATCGAACGAGTTCTCGAATCTCATCCTTTCGCATGCGGTCTAGATCATCGACAAGGACTACAACTCTAGTATCCAATCCCCGAAATTGCGATCTAAGCTTGTCTCGTCGTTCTTCCAGGCTAGGTTCGTGTGAAAAAATTCGGGCAGTCTTCCCGACAAGATCTAAGCCAAGTTGGACGAACCCTCCGAAGTTTGGAATCACCCCCGTGAAGGGGGCAAGCCCACTAGCGTAGCGATCGAGGCCTTTGGCTATAGATCGAAACTTTTCGCCCCGCTGGAAGAATAGTTGGGTTGATATCTCTCGAAAGAATTGAGCAATGAGTTGTTCTGATCCAGTGAACAGCCACGGGTTAAATCGGAGGATTACAGCATCATTCCGAAGTTCTTGTGCGACAAGGTTCAACACGGATGTTTTTCCAGAGCCCCATGGCCCTTGGATCGCCATGACATATCCCTCGATTGTCTGAGAGAAGCGAATCTGGTTGGCCACATGTTTCGCGAAGGATACACGATGGAACCGATCTTCTTCGGAAGACTGAATTGGATGATCTGGATTCAGAAGGTGTTTGCCTGTTTCAGTCATCGGAACCTCTGGCAGGATCTTGCCTCGTTGAGGGTCTTTTTGCACTAATCGAAAGAGAATATCGGCTGGCAATAGCGGGCGATGGTGTTCCGCCCTCCGGTTCGGGCACTGCCGGATGTCCTTATCCCGCGCCACGGCGGCCTTACCCGCTCCTGCCCGGTTCTCTGCGTTGCCCGGTTCGATCCCGGTCCAGGCCTGGGGAGCGGGGGACCCCGGCGTTTTCGTGCCCCGACCCGGTGGGCACGGAGAAACACCATGAACCCTGCCAGCCTACCTCTTTTCGATACGCAGCCCCTTCAAGTAGCACCAACCCCCAGGTTTTGTTCGGTGGCCGAGAACATCGCCCTGTATGGTCCAGAGGCCCTTTCTGACGCACAGATCATCGAGTCCATGTTGAATCGCAGCCGACCTGGTCGAGCTGAGGGAATTCTCCTTCAGGCAGAGAGCCTGGGCCGCATGGTGGCCATGGGACCCGCAGAGCTTCAGTCTCTGGGCCTTACAAGAATGGAAATGGCACGGTTCGCAGTCCTTCAAGAGGTCCAGCGCCGCTCCACTCGCACCCTAGAGCGTCCTCGTGTCACCTCGCCTCGAACCGCAGGTGCCTACCTGCTGCCGAAGGTCCATGGCTGGACCGAAGAGCGCTTCGGAATTCTGGTGCTGAACTCCAAGGGGGACCTTCTTGCCGACCGCGTGCTGGCCCACGGAACCGCCACGGCCTGCCTCATCAGCCCCCGCGAGTTCTTCCGAGAGGCGCTCCGCTTTGGGGCCACCACAGCCTTGGGTTGGCACAACCACCCTTCGGGCGATCCCACACCCTCCCGCGAGGATATGGCCCTAACCACCCGCCTACGCTCTGCCGGGGAGAGCCTAGGAGTGCCACTGGCGGATCACATGATCATTGGCGGCGACCGCTGGCACAGCTTCCGGGCGGCGGAGGGGTGGGACCGGTGATGATCGGCCAGTGTTCTACGCCTCCTCGGGCGGCACCAGCTTCTTTACTCGATCCTGAAACGCGAGATATACCTTTGGTGTCCATTCCGCGAACCACTCACATATCTGCTTCCGGTTCCCTTCGACATCAGGATCGAGCTTCTCTTCCAGCATAATTTTCGAGGAGGATTTGTCAGGCATTGGACGCCACTGTAATGGCTTTCCGACCTCCGTCTCGATTTCCTTGGCCTGAAGCTGCAACTGATCAAAGGCCGAATCCTTCCACCCTACGGGTTGAACGATCATTTCTATCACCACGCTCTGGTTTTTCGGCGTGAGGAGCATGCTTACGTGAAATCCAGATCGACCAATCGCGATGCTGGACCAATGACCTGGTCCAGGCTTCTGAAGTCGGAAGGGGATTTTCTCGGCCTTCAGCCGGTGATGAATGTCCTGCCAGAAGGCAATACGCCATTCCCTTCGCTTCCTATCCCCTTCCGTCAGTCCTGTGTTGGTCTGCTTCATGGTCACATTGGGGCGGCAGACTAGGTCGAGCATAGGGGCGGCTGCGCTCGCTCCGATGGTGTATGCCTTCAACTCCGCAAGGTAGAGGGCAACCGTATCTGGCGTGTTCTCGTTCAGCCAGTCGATGACCTGACGGTGATCATCTGCAACTTCCTCCGCGATCCAAATCCCGGTCATGGCCTTGTGGGCGGCGGCATAGGTCAGGAGCTTGGCCAAGTGGTCATGGTTCGTCCGCCCAAACTGGTTTTCAATGACCACGATGTGTTTC
>CAIYNT010000276.1 GCA_903927605.1 uncultured Holophagaceae bacterium | reverse complement strand
GCGTGGCGCAGCCTGGTAGCGCACTACCTTGGGGTGGTAGGGGTCGGAGGTTCGAATCCTCTCGCGCCGACCAAAAACACCTAGAAGGGCCAAGACTTACGAGTCTTGGCCCTTTGCCTTTTGGCCCCATGTCCATTACCTGTCCAAAACCCATCCCCGAATTGTCTCGGAAAGTGGCGGCTCAGCACGGACGATCCGGATCAAAGCCTCCTGCCCCCATTCCTCCACTCTCGTGTCCGCCATAGCTTCGGATGACCTAAACGCCTAGAGGGCAGGTGGCCAAAGGAACGGCTCTGGCTCGAACTGGTCGGAAGCCCGAATTCTTTTCACTGGGCAGGAGTTTTCGTATTTCCTTCTGGGACGTCGTGGGCTTTGGAGGACTCTCCTCACCAGTGATAACCTCCCCCTCAATGTGGGACCTATCGGGAGAGTTCGTGTCCGTCAAGAACAGCCAGCGAATGCCTGACCCCCCTGATGACAAGGACGTTCAGGGCGCAGTAAAGCTTCTCAAAAACATAGTGGAAATACCGGATGGGGTGAGGTTGAGCCGCCATGGGGCCTGGAATGCAATCCACTCTGCGGCTGTGGCCTACAAAGTAGAGCTGGCCGATTACAAGCCTTCAGCCAATTCCTCGGTCCTCAGCCAAGACTTGGAGCAACTGTCGAAAGAAATCGCTTCAGTTGCAGGGAAACTAACCACTTTGAGCACTGAGGCCCAGGCCCGGCTCTCCAGAATCCCTTCTGAATGGCTGTGGCCTGAGGATTCCCAATTCACCAAGCTGAGAGTGCCCTACCTGCTTCCGCTCAGCCTGGAGCGAGCGAGGCAACTTGCTTCAGACTTAGGTGCCTATCTCACTTCTGATGATGAGGATTTTATTCAGGCCAGGGCACACTCCCTTGTGCCAATTTTAACGACTACACCGTTAGTAAATTCTCCAATGATCCAGGAACTTCGAGCTCTCGCTGCCGTCATGTCGAGGGCCAGTGCAATCAACGAGAGGGCAAAAGTTGATGGCACTGCAGAGAAGAGCTATAGGGAATCTCATATGCACCCCACTCACCTTCTGATCCGGGAATGTGATGCGATCCTCACTGCTGCTGAGGGAATGGAGCCAACGGCCACTTATGACTCTCCGGAACAGACAAAGGCTGACTGGAAAACTCATCCAAAACTTCGGTCCTTCGCCACAGAGGTTTACGAGTCCGCAACAGGGGTTCCAAAAGCAAATTCGGCTATCGATGGGCATCTCCGGGATTATCGGAACTCCCATCGAAAATCCATCGATGTCCATCCGTGGGTTTGGCGGACGTTCCGGGTGGCTGAACTCCTTTGGACTGACCTAAAATTGGCGCCTGAGGCTCAGCAGGCCGCTTGCTCCGACCGATTAGCCGAACTTGCCGACATATCCAAACGATTCCGTCGGCTTACAGAGTTCCAGGTCGTGGAAAGGACTGGGTCAGGTGGGAACGAGCTGTCCCCAGAGGCCGCGCTCCAACTCAGCCACAAGAAACGGGTGAAGGGTCGGACCCACCTTAGCTGAAACCGATGTATGGAAGGGGTCAATCGGCGCGGCCCATCCATACATCTGGCCATCCGGGAACGACAGGAACCTGAGATGCACCACCACGGTGGTGGTTGCATACAGGGGGTCCACGATGGACGAAGATAACTTAAGAATGCGGGCAGCCTTGTCCGTGAAGGAATTCGCGCAGAGGGTCGGTCTAAGCCGCTCCCGCTGCTATCTGGAAATCAAGGCACAAAACATCTTACGCGTAAAAAGTGGGCGCCGCGCCCTCATACCCGTAAGCGAAGTTGAAGCCTTCCTCAAGCGTCTTGCGGAGAGCGCGAAGGGGAAGCCATGACCGACTACAAAAAACTCTCAGAAAACCTCCGCATGCGAGAGATCAAGCTGCCAGTGGGCCAGGGTCATCAAGCAACCAAGCCTTCCCGCACGAGTGCGTTTGAATTCGTGCATCAGTCACCTAGGAAGGAAGGCCGCGAACTTCTGCAGTTCGGCATCGATCGCCTAGACGAGCCCCGGGGCTGGTCAATTAGCATCGCACACGCACCCGCTGACACTGAAGGGACTCCTCTTCCTCTTCGAGAAATCTGGGTCTCCCCAGACCAGGCACCTACTCTCCTGGACCTTCTTGAATCGGGGATTTCAATGCTTCAGGGCAAGCAAGCTCGCCAAGTCGGAAGCCCGAATGTTCGTGAAGAGATCGGTGCGGTCAACAGCCCGTCTGGAGCCTATCTCCGGGTCCTGATACAGGGATACGACACGAAGTGGAACTTGAAGATCACTGGGCCCGGTGATGAATGGCTTCCTTTCGACGGACGCGATTTTGGTGCCTTCATGGAGGGCTTCGCCAAGGCATTCAAGCGCCTGGGTGAGGTCGATGACGGAATTCCCTTTTGATCAAGAACGTCGGGCGGTCACCTCAGCCAAGGTGGCCGCCCGCAACAACGAGAAAACCTATGCACATTCTACCAGAGCAAGAGCAAGGAAGCCCCCTATTGCAGTTCCGCCAGGCCGCCTCCATTCGTCGTCTCGTCCTACCTGAAGAGCTGATCACAGACGGGAAAATCCACCGATGTCCTCTTGTCGGGAAGTCCGATAACGATGGAGCGTATCTGATCCACCCTGATGGGCCCCCCGCTGGGGGATTCCAGAATCATGCAGATGGCAAGGGGTGGGAGAACTGGCGCGCTGATCCTGGCCACCCCATGACCACCCAGGAACAGGCAACTTATCAGAAGCAGATCGAGGCTTCCCGAGTAGCTCGGGAGGCTGAGGACCTCCGCATCAAAGCTGCTGCTGCCATCAGGGCCAAGCAAATCTGGGAGGCGGCCACACCATGCGTCACCCATGCATATTTGACGAAGAAAGACGTCCGCTCGCACGGGCTCCGAGAGAAGGGAGGTGACCTGCTGGTGCCCCTCTACACTCCGAAAGGGGAATTGACCAGCATCCAGACGATCACCGCCAGTGGCTCGAAGCTGTTCCTGACTGGCGGCCGAAAGCTGGGCTGCTTCTTCATGCTGGGCACGGTCGGGGATGGTCCGACCTACATCGGCGAAGGCTATGCCACAGGCGCGACCATCTACGAGGTGACCGGGCAGGCTGTGGCAGTTGCCTTTGACGCTGGCAACCTGACCCCCGTTGCTGAGAGCCTTCGGGAACTGTATCCCGATGCGGATTTGGTTCTCTGCGCCGACGATGACCTGACAGAGGGTAATCCGGGCCTGACACATGCCACGGCGGCTGCCCAGGCCGTCAAGGGCCGTCTTGTCGTTCCCACTTGGGGTGAAAGCCGTCCCGAAGGTGTCACTGACTTCAACGATATGGCTCACCAATTTGGGCATGAAGCGGTGAAGGCCTGTCTTGAGGGGCAGCCGGTCCCCCTGGAACCCGAAAGTCTTTCAAACGCTGTCAAGCGGCTTGCTGCCATGGCGGCCCTGGACTACGAGGTGGTCCGCACCAAGGAGGCGGCTAACTTCGGCATCCGGGTGGGTGTCCTTGATGACGCGGTCGAGGCTGCCCGGAATATCCGTGGCGAAGGCGCTACCAAGGCGGTCATGTTCCCCGATGTTGAACCTTGGCCCCATCCTGTTAGCGCCGCCGAGCTCTTGGATGAAATACGAGCCATCTTTCATCGGTTTATCGTCGCTGATCTCTCTACCGGGGTCGCCATCGCCCTCTGGATTGTATTTACCTGGTTGATCGCGTGGTTCAAGGTCTCACCCCTGCTCGTTCTCTCATCGCCTGAAAAGCGGTGTGGTAAGACTCAAACTCTGGATTTTGTGAGTCGCCTATCCTGCCGTGCCTTGGTGGCATCGAACATTTCACCAGCGGCTGTTTTCCGTGTCATCGAGGCCCACAGCCCAACCCTTGTCATTGACGAGGCAGACACCTTTCTCAAGGAAAACGAGGAGCTGCGTGGAGTCATCAACTCTGGCCACACGCGCCAGACCGCTTTCGTGATTCGATGCGTCGGAGACGATCAGGAACCTCGCCAATTCTCAACCTGGGCAGCTAAGGCCATTGCGGGGATCGGGCATTTAGCCTCGACCCTCACGGATAGAGCCATCGAGGCTAAACTTCGGCGCAAGTTACCGTCCGAGACCTGTGAGCGCCTGCGGCACGCTGACCCTGAGATATTCACCCGTCTGGCGTCCATGCTGGCGAGGTATGCTCAGGACTTTGGTCCAGTGATTGGAGCGGCTCGCCCGAGCCTTCCAGAGGAGCTGAACGACCGTGCCCAAGATAATTGGGAGCCTCTCTTGGCGATCGCGGACCATGCCAGCGGGGAGTGGTCACAGCTCGCCCGTTCAGCGGCACTGGTCTTGTCAGGCGATGAGGCGGCGGCTGCTTCGACATCGACGGAATTGCTTGCTGATATTAAGGACCTGCTTTCCACCAAGAAGGTGACCAAGATTCATACGGCTGATCTCTTGACGGCCTTGATCGCCGACGAGACGAAGGCCTGGGTGAGTTATTCATACGGGAAGCCGATTTCTGCTCGTCAGCTCGGGTTGCTACTCGGGGAGTTCGGGGTCCACAGCAAGGACATCAAGATCGACAAGGTGAACCGGAAGGGATACCTCCTCTCCGATTTCACGGATGCGTTTGCTCGATACCTGGTGCTGCCCACCACCCCTAGAGATCAGCAACCCGCTACTTCTGAGCATTCACACGGCTCTTCGAGTAGCGGTGGGGTAGCGGTAGCGGATCCAAGCGCTACTCAAGAGGAGGCAGTCGCGGATCCATGCGCTACCAGTTCCCCTTGCGCGACTCCCGAAGCCGCACCACAACAGGAAAGTAGCGCGGTCACGGATCCAGCAGAGGGTCTGGATGCTAAGCCCATGGACGCGGGTAAAGGCGGAAAGAAAGGACGGAGCTTCTGATGGGCCCCGACAACTCTTTGCCTGTGGCCATCGACTTCGAGACCTGTGCCATCACACCCCGGCCTCACTTTCCGCCCAAACCCGTGGGCGTTGCCATTCAGTATCCCGGCCAGCGGGGACACTACTTCGCCTTCGGCCACCCCAGCCAGAACAATGTCACAGAGGCCCAAGCCCGGGAGGAACTTGCCCGTGCCTGGGCACACCCAGGCGGGATCCTCTGCCACAACGCCAAATTCGATTACGACGTTGCGACTAGCCACATGGGTATGCCTCCCCTGCCGTGGCGGCAAATCCACGACACGATGATCCTGCTCTTCCTGAGTGATCCACACGCAGCCTCCTTCGCCCTAAAGCCCAGCGCTGAACGACTACTTGGCCTGCCCCCTGAAGAGGCAAACGACCTTCGGGAGTGGTTGGTCTGGGCCGGTGTTGTCTCGAAGGGATTGAAGGGGTGGGGCGCCTTCATCAGTAAAGCGCCGGGTGACCTTGCCGGTCATTACGCGGTCGGTGATGTCGAACGCACTCAGGGTCTGTTCATGCTGCTTTTCCACGAAATCCTCGACAGGAAAATGATCGAGGCCTACGACCGTGAGCGCGAACTGATGCTCATCCTTCTCAACAATGAACGGTGTGGTATTCCCGTGGATCACCTTCAGCTCTCCACTGACGTGAAGAGCTACGGCGAGGTTCAGGGCAGGCTGGAGGCTTGGATTCGCCAGACACTGAAGGCCCCCAACCTCAACCTGGACTCCAACAAGAACCTTCTCGAAGCCCTGGACCATGCAGGCATGATCAACCTGAGCCTGCTGAATCTCACTGCCACTGGAAAACAGAAGAGCGACAAAGGTAGCCTGGAACATGCCGTAACCAATGCAACACTTAAGGCGACATTGGCCTATCGGGGTAGCCTAAAGACCTGCCTCGGGACCTTCATGGAGCCCTGGCTGGATCAGGCGGAGGCCACTGGAGGGCGGATCCATACGTCGTGGTCCCAGATCAAGAATTTTGAAAAGGGCAAAGCTGCGGGAGCGGTGACCGGGCGGCTTTCCAGTTCACCCAACTTCCAGAACATTCCTGGCGGGTTCCCAGAGTTCTTCCCGGAAGGCGTTGAGGCTCCATTCCCGCTACCGCCTCTTCCGCGGGTCCGAAGCTACATCACCCCGGAGCGTGGGCACGTCTTGATCGACCGGGATTATTCCCAGCAGGAGCTCCGCATTCTGGCGGAGTATGCGGGGGGTGACCTGTTTAAAGCTTCCTGACTACCAAGCATTCTCAGCCAAATAGAGGAACTTGATGGGCATGGGCGGAGTTCTGGCGGCGGCGTGAAGTAGGCGTGGTAGAAGGCTGGCCAGGTCGAAACGACGATTGTAGCGCCACTGGAATTCGGCGAGG
>CAIYNT010000275.1 GCA_903927605.1 uncultured Holophagaceae bacterium | reverse complement strand
TTGGGGAGTGGTCTAATGGTAGGACAACGGTTTCTGGTACCGTCAGGTGAGGGTTCAAATCCTTCCTCCCCAACCATTCAAAACTTGAGCGATGGTCCCATCGTATAGCGGTTAGTACACCGCCCTCTCACGGCGGGAACAGGGGTTCGATTCCCCTTGGGACTACCAGCAAAACCCCTTGAGAAATCAGGGGGTTTCTTGTTTTTAAGCGGCATCATGGTTGACAGAAAAGCCCCCACGGTAAAACGACGGTAAAAAGCCCGGGTCGAATGGGGGGTGATTCAATGGTCAGACGAACCAGAGGAAGAGACGAAGCACACCCGCTCCGATCGCCAAGGGCACACAGCACCCGGCCATTTTCCCGAGCTTGCGCTGTCGTCCACTCCGGGACAGAGGGATGCCGATTTGCCGTGAGAGCCTGGCCTGTGCCTGGGAGATGCCCAGGGCCCGCCTCCAGGAATACGAAAGGCCAGGAATGCCGGTGCCACGCTTGCGGGCCATGTCATCTCCAAGGGGCTTTTCCGCAGTCTAGCCGAGCCTCATGGGCGGCATCCCTTCTGTCGTATCGTGTCGTGTTCACTTCGGCTTTTTCGGGATGTACTGACCTTCACATACTGCATTTCCTTCGTTCTCGCGCGTGAATGGATGGCATATTCACTTTCACCATTAAATCACCCTGAGCCTGCCCGGTTTTTTGGACCAGTGCGAACCGGCGCGAATACATGGAGGGAGGGGCTTTATGCACTTTGGAGGATGCTTGATCCGGAACACGAAACGACACTAAATGTCATAACTAGGTAAATTGGGCGCTGCTGGCGCGATACCCGCTTTGGAATGCTCTGGAAGGACCCAAAGCAAGCCAGGGGGTCACAATTGGCCTCAAGGGTGGATACCAACTCGCGCCTCTGCCTCGATCCGGGACAGCCCCGCCTCGTGCTCCAGGATGCCCACCTGCTCATCCCGGCGGACCTGGGCACTCCACAGGCAAGGCAGCACACAGGGCCTCAAGGTTGGATACCAGCTCGCGCCTCTGCCCCGCTCCGGGACAGCCCCGCCTCGTGCTCCAGGATGCCCACCTGCTCATCCCTCAATGCCTGGGCATCCGCAGGGGCCAGGGCCTCACGCTTGGCCTCAAGGGTGGATACCAGCTCGCGCCTCTGCCTCGATCCGGGACAGCCCCGCCTGGTGCCCAGGATGCCCACCTGCTCATCCCTCAATGCCTGGGCACTCCACAGGCAAGGCAGCACACAGCGCCTCAAGGTTGGATACCAGCCCGTGCCTCTGCCTCGATCCGGGACAGCCCAGACTCGTGCTCCAGGATGCCCGCCCGCTCTGCCCGGAGGGCCTGGGCATCCTCCAGAGACAGGGCAGCACACAGCGCCTCCAGGGTTGGGTCCCAAGGGTCGCGTTTCAAATGCCACCCTTCCAGCCTTCCATTCAAGGATGAGTGTAAGCCCCCCTCAGTTATCAACCGATCAAGCCAGGTCATGGGCGCGTGGCCTTGGGTGCTTCAAAACAGGTGTTCCCGGTGTTCCCTGTGTTCCCTATGCCATGAAACCTAGCATTGATGAGGGTTTGACAGGGAACACCTTGAAGGAACACCTCTGCATCGTCTCGTGTCCAAAGGTGTTCCCATGCCCCCCGGCCCTTGATGACAGGCAAAGAGGGAACACCTAGGGAACACCTTAGGGAACACCTTGAGGTGTACCCATCTAATCCAGCATTGGCGCGGTTCCACAGGAAGGGAACACAGGGAACACCTTGGTTTGCATCCCTGCCCTTCAAGAGGCTTCCCCTTCCTGGAACCGGGCCAGAGCGGCGGCCCTCATCACATAGCATCGGGGTTGCCCATGGCCTGGAATCTTTACGGATCGGGACAGCTTTCCTTGCCCATCCGCCTCCAGGATTCCAGCATCAGCGCAGGCGCGGGCCACATCCCTGGCCGTGAACCCCAGGCAGGCTTCCTTCCATGCCTCCGCTGTGATGAAAAAATCCCAACCGTCGATCGCTTCCGCTCTCTTGCGTGTCCCGGCGCGATTGATGGGCCGGGCCTCACGGTCTCCCCACTCATCGAACCTGGACATTCCATGTTTCTCCAGAAAGGCCAGCACGGCGGCAATTCCCCGATGAACCTCTGAGGCTCCCGAGAATCCCCGCTTGTCCAGCCATGCCTGAAAGCAAACCAGCGCGGCGCGTTCGGCCTCGCCTTGGGGCCAAAGGAGAATCCCCAACCGCTGGGCCAGCTCACCCGCCACGGCAACGAGGGCGAAGCGGCATGCCACACGGTACACCTGGGGGTCTGCCCCTAGTGGAACCGCGGCCTTCAACCAGGAAGCCTCCATCGCTTGGAGCTGGGACCGGAGGGCATCCAGGCGGGGCCATTCCATGCACAAATGCTCCAGGAAGGCGCGGGCAGCATGCCCATAGTGCTTCCGGGCCTGGGCCTTCAGGTGTTCCGCAAGATGCCCCATGCTCTGGAATCCATGGGCATCATCCAGCATCCCGGAGGCTGGACAGGGAATGTCAGGAACCCGCACTTCTTGTCCGGCCCGAACCTTTTTCCCATCCTCTGAAAGCTTGTCCTCCAGGCCTTGCTCTCCAGAGCTGAGGAAGATCAATTTCCATTTTTTCATGTCCCGGGCCCCGCCCTCCCGGGTTGCTCGTGCCTTGGCGCTCCCATTGGCGAGCATATAGGCCACCTGCCCCGCTTCCTTGGCGTCCACCTGGGACAGCTCATCCAGCACCAGAAAACCATCATTCCGGGCGGCGGCGATTCCTTCCAGACCATTCCCTGTGGCTCGCCATGTAGGCAGAGGGTCAGGGCGTCCCCAAACAGAAGCGGCGGCTTCAAGACAGGTGCTCTTGCCCTTGGAGCTGAACCCTTGGAGATTGAATCCTCCACCTCCATCCGGCCGAACCAGGGAGAGAAGGGGGCCCGCAAAGGCGCTGCAGATGGCGAAGCCGAGGCGTGGGTTTCTGCATTCCACCGTGACTCCAAACACCAAGAGCCTTATTGCCCTGGTAGGACACGACTGGTACCCCATTGTTCCGAAAAAAGGTCCGGTAGAGGCGCGCCCACTGCTGGACATTTTCCCGCTGCTCGACTCAGCGGATCCGAAGTGGAAGGAATACGCCGATGGATTGCCCTCGGCCGTTGAGTTCAAACAGGCATCTGTAGGCCTGCTGTTCCTGAACCTGGTTCCGGACTTCAGACCTCCGGACTCGCCAGCCGAGAAGGAATTCCCGTTTCATGCCCCGACCTTCGACTACTCAAAATGTGTGACAGGCCTCCTGGCTGCCTTAAATAGCGCCCACCAACACCTCCCAATCCGAAGTGTTGTTACCTGGGGAAGCTATGTCTGGGAGCATCTTCGAGACAAGGCGATGGACCAGCCAACTCGCCTCGGGGTTACATTGGCGGCTCGCCAATATGGCGAGGATGGCTGCTCACTGGGTTCGGGTGACTGCCAATGGAGGGTCCACCCATTCCCCCACCCCACCCCTAGCAAGCGCCACTTGTTATGGACCTCGGATCTTGAAGCCGTGTACCGAAACTTGTGGAATGCCCTACTCAGATGATCACCAACGAATTCCCCTGGACGCATGGCTGATGAAGCCTCCGGACTTTCCCGGTGGCTGATCTTGAAAAACGGGCTGCCGTGCCCACCATGAAACACATAGGGGTACAACATGACGCTTTGTCTCTCGCCTCAACTGGTACGGGACCGTCTCCGCCAAAATCAGGCGGTCATGCTCCGGGCGCAGGGGCAGACCTTTGACCAGATCGCCAGGCGCCTGGGCTACGCCAACCGGGGCTCGGCCTACCGGGCAGTGAAATTGGCCCTAGAGCGCGAGGGGCACCTGGGCGCCCTTGCCTTCCGGGTTCGGTCGTGTCTCGGTGTCCTCGGCACTCTGGAGGCCTTCAAGCAGGCCATAGATAGCGGCAATCAAGTGGGGAGTCTAAAAATGCTGCAGGACCTGCGGGACACCCTCATTGGTTTGCGCGCCCGAGACAGGCGGTATGGTCTCCCGGTCATATAGGTCCAATAAAGGGGCCCCGACCGCTTCGTGGTCGGGAAGGTAGCCAAGTCAAGTTCACCTGGGGCAATCGTCAGCTTGAGGACAAGCCGCATCTGGATCGCCAGGGTGGGGTTTTCGTTGGTAGCCTGACCTCCCCTTCCAAGGCCACGCGGCAGCGCCGGGGGGGGGCCATGTTCACGAAACGAAGGCAGCACAAGGTGCCCAAAGTGCCTCGCAGGGATGCCATCACCCTCCTGATGGATCAGGCTGCGGTGGACCTGGCTACCCATAGATCGATTCGATGCCCAGCGGACCTGTGGATTGCTGCTGCTAGGGTCCTGCTCGTCACCAGGCAGAGTTGCGGCTGGGACATGGAGCACACGCCCGCATCGCTCCTGGAGCCCCTCCTGGCCCACCGTGACTGGGTGTGGCGATGGGAGGGTGAGGACCTAGTGATTGAGCTGCCTGGATGGGTACAGCCTGCAGCGATCATCGTAGCGATTCAGCCAGGGCTGTTCGACTCGACCCCTACCTCGTAGAGTGGGGGTGTCATCCGAATTTGCCACACTGCACCGTCCGTGAGAAAACGATCTGCCTACAAAAATGGCCGAACTACCCCCGATTGATTAACGAACATTTAACTTTCCACGGCCTCGGCAATCTTCCTGACTTGGCGAACTGATGGGGCCTCAGACCTGTCGCCTAATACAAAGTTAGGCCGCGAACCATATTCCATCACTGGAGAAATCAATGTCGATCCTTCACACAACCGTAACTTCCTGCGAAATTGCAAAAGCGGTTTTCTTTGCCCTTTCAATTCTCGGGTTAAGGCAAACCGTTCTACACATACTTGCAGGTGAAAAGGTTTCTTCCTGGATCCGTGAGGTTTTGAGGAGCGTGAGCAATCGGGTGCTGATTTGCTAGATGGCAGGAGCTTCTGGACCGATCTGAAGGTGCTTTTCTGATCCGGATCCACCCTCGGCAGACCCAGGTGGTTTCATTGGCCACCATCTCGGTCTTCATGGCTGAGCCTTCGGCCCACCCTGACTTCTTCAACCAGATTTGAAGTGTCGTTGTCGCTCAGGCGGCCCGCGCCAGGTTCGCCCAGAGTTCCAGGTAGGCTCCCCGCCCGAACAAGTCACGCCCCAGGTCCAGCTTGAGTTGGTTCGAGCCGGTCAGGATGCGGGCTGGCACATAGATCAACTCCTGGATGATGGTCCGCAGGCGGCGGCGCTGGGTGGGATGGCGGTGGCGAA
>CAIYNT010000274.1 GCA_903927605.1 uncultured Holophagaceae bacterium | reverse complement strand
TTTGAGCACCACCGAAACCTCCTGCCACTGGTCAGAAGGCGCGTCGGTGATGGTCAGGTTGACTGCACCCGCCCCGGATGGAGCCGTGGAACCAGTGCCACTGCCATTGGAACTACTGCCGCAACCGCTGAGGAGTGCCAATCCAGCGAAGCACACCAGGAGAGCTAACGTCGCAGCCCTGAGTGGATGGTAGATGGTCATAGAACCTCCAGAATCCGAACCGGAGAAAGAAGGGAAGCTGGCCTTCTCCGGTCTATGTTGGTAAGTCGTTGGGATGCCACGAGCAAGAAACTTGTAGGCACAGGTGAGCATTTCCAAAAGGAAGGACTCAACAAGATCATCGGCTTTACTCCGCCGCTGTCAACGAACCCACTGGTGGAGGAGCAGCTAATGAGAAAGGTCTAGGCCCACACCGGAGTCATCCTGGGATCTGTCGAAACAGGCAGGCACCAAGA
Source organism: uncultured Holophagaceae bacterium (assembly GCA_903927605.1). Next base: position 2,682 of record CAIYNT010000274.1, on the reverse strand, counting down.
CCTCCAGCGGTGAAGCAGGCCTTGGGTCATAGCCTCCCCTCGACCCATCGGATGACGCCCTCCAGTGTTTTGAAATCCGCCACAGAACGCGCTTCGAGGTCGGGGAAAAGATCGGTGGCCATCCTCGACAGAGTGTTCCCCGGTCCCAATTCGAGCAGCACTGAACACCCGCGCTCCTGCATGGCCTGCATGCAACTCCACCACTGGATCGGACGGTCCAGTTGGCGGACGAGCACCTCACGGGTGCGCTCTGCTGAGAGCACTGCCGAGCCATCGATCCCAGCCAGAACCGGGATGTTGGGTCGTGTCAGTCGGGTCTGCGCCAGAATCGCTTCGAATGAGTCCAGCGCAGGTGTCATCAGCGGCGTATGCGAGGCCACGGTGATGGCCAGGAGGGTCAGGCCGCCACCCAGGCTTTGCCCAGGTTCGCTTGGGATGGGCTCAGCCCGTCCTCCCAAGCCTCCTCGCCAGGGCTCGCTCCTGGACCTGGGCCAGCCGCTTCAGTCGGTTCTTGCGGCGGGTCTCGTTGCGCCTTTCGATGACGGCAGGGTCCACCGTACGCTTGGGTTTCACGGGTTCAACCTCAGCCGCGTCGTGGCAGGCCCCACCCGACCCTTGCGGATACTCCTGGCTGCTGGGGATGGCCTCGTTGGGGCAGTCATGGGCTCGGCATGTCATGGTTTGGCCTTCATCGGTTCGACCGGGAACAGCATCGTTGGGCGGGCGTTGTCGAGGTCGTGGGTCAGGTGCGTGATTTCCCCGTTGCGCTGGACGAGGTCACCCACCCTATCGGCATCCGCCTGGCCAACTTATGTGTTGGCGGTCCGGCCTGCTGCTCCAGCGCCAAACGCTGCGGTACAGTCACCATGTCGGTTCTGGTTCTGGAGCCCCAGGGCCAGTGTGGTGACCCGCGAGAACCTGAATCATCCTCCGCGCTGAGACACCACACTTGGCGGGGGTTTGGGGAGAGGCTCCAGGTCTGCGAGCCTTGCGAGCAGGAGCACGCACTGCGTGCGATATCTGGAGGGCAGTGCCCCCAGAGGGGTGACAGCCAGGGCGCGCGACGCGTGGCCTGGCGCCAGAGGGGCCATGCCCCGATGACCTTAGATCCCGGGCAACGCATGCGCTGCCCGGGGGAAGTGCACCCCGCCGACTACGATCATTGCCTGTTCATTTGGCGGGGTGCACTAGCTGGGGCCCAGCGAAACCGTGGCAGACTGGGCGGACCGAACCCCTTCCCCAGCATCAACTGAGGTGACCGTGGCTCCTCCCATCGCCCGATGCCTGTGCGCTCTGCTGGTGGCCAGCCTGCTGCCGGCGCAGGAACCGCGCCTGGATGACTTGAGGCCGAAGGAGATCCTCAGCCTCGCCTTCAGGACCATCCCCGACGACTTCACCGCCATGGCGACGGCCCCCTTCAACCATCCGCAGGAATCCGCCCTCATCGCCGGGGGCCTGCTGGTGCTGGTGGCCGCGGACGTGCCCCTCACCAAGGCCTGGCAGCAGCATGTGGTCCCGAATGTGAATTACACCATTGCCCCACTCTGGAAGTCCTCGGGTGGTATTTCCGGGACCGACACCTGGCTGGTAGCCACCTTGCCGGCCTGGTACTTGGGTTCCCTGACCTTCGACAGTTCCCAGGGGCAGACCGCTGCGGTGCTGGGCGCGAAGGCAGCGGTTTACTCACTCCTGATCTCACAAGTGACCCTGAAAACACTCTTCGGAAGAGAGCGCCCCCTCAGTGATCTCGCCGGGGGGCAGGCGGTAACGGGCTATACGGACAATCCCTGGAGCTGGGGGCATCTCCACCAGCCCCATCTGGCCGAAAACTCTGTGGATCCCTCCGCCTTCCCGTCCTTCCACTTCACGATCTACTTCGCCGTGGCCCGGGTCTTCAGCGAGGTGTACGACACCCCCTGGGTGCCTTATGGTCTGGCTGTGGCAGCACTCGGTTCCTCCATCCAAGGGCATCGGCACTGGGTGTCCGACATGACCGCCGGCACCCTGCTGGGCCTGGGCATCGGCCACACCGTGGTCCAGACCTTCCGCCGAGCCGCGCCCGAGAAGATCGGCAAGATGGCCTATTCCATCCAGCCCTGGACCGACCTCCAGGGCCAGGCCGGCCTCGCCCTCACACTGGTATGGTAGAGGGCCCGCTGCTTCCCACCCGACCACTCCGCGCCTCCAAGACCCCGTGGACAAGCGGCCTCAGCCGCATTCATGAGACCCTTCAGTTCGGCCGGATCTAAGTCACAGAGGGCAGGCGCATGGACCAGGACAGTCGCATCTACGTGGCGGGCCACAACGGCCTGGTGGGCAGCGCCCTCGTACGCCGCTTGCGGGCCGCGGGCTTCACCAACCTCATCGTGCGCAGCCACGGCGACTGCGACCTGGAGAACCAGGGCGCCGTGTTCAAGCTCTTCCTGGAGGAGAAGCCCGAGTACGTCTTCCTGGCCGCGGCCAAGGTGGGCGGCATCCTGGCCAACGCCACCTACCCCGTGGACTTCATCCGCTCGAACCTCATGGTGCAGAACAACGTCATCGACGCCAGCCACTTCTCCGGCGTGAAGAAGCTGCTCTTCCTCGGCAGCTCCTGCATCTACCCCAAGCTGGCGCCCCAGCCCATCAAGGAGGAGTACCTCCTGACCGGCGACCTGGAACCCACCAACGAGTGGTACGCCA
>CAIYNT010000273.1 GCA_903927605.1 uncultured Holophagaceae bacterium | reverse complement strand
GCCGAAGCCAAGTCCGAAACCATCTGTGAGGTGTGTGGGGCGCCAGGGAGCATTCACACCATCCGTGGATGGGACAAGACCCTATGCCCATTTCATGAACTGATGGCGAAGTTTTCAAACGGCACGAAATTCGAGGACATCAGAAAGGATCCAGAAAAACAGTCTGATTCCTGGGAATCACTTTGTCTTTCAGATCCCACCATGCCCCGCGATCCCAGGCTGTATCTGCGGGACATCGTGGAGGCAGTGGCTCAGATCACCGCCTTCATCGGCGGGATGACACGTGAAGCCTTTCAGGAACATGAACTGACCCGGGAGGCAGTGCTCTACCTTGTCGGCATCATTGGGACGGCGTCCACGCAGATTCCTTCGGAGATGATCGGATCGACTCCAAGCGTTTCATGGCGCTGGGCCCGTAGCCTTCGCAATAATCTGGCCGTCGACCGTTTTGGCCTGAATGACGATGAGCTGTGGTTGGCGATCAATGTGGACCTCCCACGGCTAGCTCAAGAGGTCGAACGGGTGCTGGATTCAACCAATCGATGAAGACCGCGGGCGGCCGACTGTTGGCTTCACCGCACCCACGTGAACCTTCAATCATCCCCACCCAACATGACGGAAGTGCGAAATGGGAAAGAAGACGGAAATCCAAGGGCTGACCAAGGTGATGCAGTTCCGGGTCCTACAGCATGCCTGGGAATGTGACCCCTATGGATGGGTGGCCACACGTCCAGACGGAACCAAGACCATCATCCTGACGACCCACGGTTGGGAATACGAAGCCTCACCGGAGGACTTGGCGGAATTGCTCCTCCAGTACCAGCAGGTCATCGCCGAGACCCATGCGGCCATGACCATGGTGGGATGGCCCATCAAGTCAACGACCTGACCAGGATGACGGCATGAGGATCGTCTGCATTAGCGACACTCACAATCAGCACAGCGGAATTCGGGTGCCAGATGGGGATCTGCTCATCCATGCCGGGGATGGGACGGGCAGCGGCGATTTCAGGGAGGTCGCGGCTTGGCTCACCTGGATGGATGCACTTCCCCATCCCCATAAGATCCTGGTCGCCGGCAATCACGATTGGCTGTTCCAGCGCGAACCGTTCCTGGCGCAGGCGCTGCTGGACGACCATCCAGGCATCACCTACCTGCGGGACAGCAAGTGCGTGGTCGATGGCTTCCGAATCTGGGGCTCGCCCTGGCAGCCGATGTTCATGTTCTGGGCCTTCAACCTGCCGCGGGGACCGATGCTGCGGGAGAAATGGAACCAGATCCCCTTCGATACCGACATCCTGGTCACCCATGGACCACCTTGCGGGATCCTGGATCAGGTCGTGCCCGAACCGCTGGGAGGGTGGGCTCCGGACCAGGATCCCCCTGCCCACCTTGGCTGCGAGGAACTGTTGATCCGGGCCCGGACCCTTCGGCCGCGACTGCATGTGTTCGGCCACATCCATGGGGGCTACGGTGTCCACAAGGACCGCCACACCACCTACGTGAACGCCTGCATCTGCGATGAGGCATACCTTCCCGTGAATGCCCCGCAGGTCCTGGATCTCCGGAAGCCCCGGCGATGATTACCGCTTGCGCCGCAAGCACCCAGCGT
>CAIYNT010000272.1 GCA_903927605.1 uncultured Holophagaceae bacterium | reverse complement strand
TCGCGCACGATCACGTGATCGATGCCGTCGATCTTCACTTCCGTGCCGCTGTACTTGCCGATCAGCACCTTCTCGCCGGCCTTCACTGACATGGGGTTGCGAGTGCCGTTCTCGTTGATCTTGCCCTCACCGACGGCCACCACTTCAGCCTCCATGGGCTTTTCCTTGGCGGTGTCGGGGATGATGATGCCGCCCTTGACGGTTTCGGCGGCGTCGACGCGCTTCAGCACGACGCGGTCAGACAGGGGCTTGATGGCCATGAGACCTCCTATAAAGGATGGAAAGGGACGAACAGGGCTGTTAGCACTCACCAACAGCGAGTGCCAAGCTTGCCATCCAGGGAAACCCAAGTCAAGCAGGAATACTATGGGAATCCTCAGATCTAAATTATTAATCGAAGATTTTCTTCGCCTAATTTGAATACCGGAAAGCCCCGGTGCTTTATGAATTGAGGTGTAGCCTCAATTCATGGAACCTCTGACCACCCTGCGCGACCTTCAATCCACACTGGACTACCTGGCGATCATCCACCGCGAGCTGTCAGCCCTCCCCCCCGACCTGGCCACCCTGGACGCAAGAGTCAAGGCCGCAGAAAAGCAGATCGCTGAGAAGACCAAGGCTTTGGATACCGCCCGGGCACAGATCCTTGTCAAGTCGAAGGAACTGACTCAGGCCCAGAAGGACGAGGATCGCGCCCGGGCCGCGGTGAAAACCACCAGCCAGAAGGTGCAGTACACCGCAGCCATCCGCGAATTGGATGAGAAGGAGCGCCTCAAGGCCTCCGTCGCCAGGCCTCTCAAGATCCTTGAGTCCACCGTCCAGTCCCTCGAACAGACGCTTGCCGCTCTTGAGACAGAACGAATCGCTGCCCAGACGCAGTTCGACGAGCTCTACGCCATCTTCCTGAATGAGCACGCCAACCAGGTGGAAGGGCGGAAAGTGCTCCAGGCCAAGCAGACCGCGCTGGAGACGAAGCTCACTCCAGTTGAGGTGGCACGCTTCCATCGCCTGGCCGGAGCCCGCCAGGGGCGAGTGGTGGTGGCCGTCGAGAATGGAGCCTGCTCCGGATGCAACGTGAAGCTCCGGGGGCCCATCCTCTTTCAGTTGAAGGAACGGAAAAGCCTCATTACCTGTGAATCCTGCCAGCGGATCCTCTTCCTGCCGTGAACCTGGGCGATCGCATCGAGGGCCTGCGGGCCCGCATCCTGCGCGCCTGCGAGGCTGCCGGTCGCGACCCGTCCACCATCGAATTGCTGCCTGTTTCCAAAAAGCAGCCCCTGGCCCTCATCCGCGAAGCCGCAACCCTGGGCTACACCCGGTTCGGCGAGAACTACGTGCAGGAGGGCGCTGACAAAGCCTCCGCCTCACCCGATTTCAGCTTCGTCCTGTTGGGCCCCCTTCAGCGCAATAAGGCCAGACCCGCCCTCCAGTACTTCGCGGAGATCCAGAGCCTCGACCGGCCCGAATTGGCAGAGCGGCTCCAGCGGATTGCGGAGGAACTGGATGTGGTCCGTCCTGTGTGGATCCAGGTGGATCTCTGGGACGAGGCCACCAAGCTGGGCGGATGCACAGAAGCCGAGCTTCCCGCACTGATCGAGGCCCTGGGCTGCCACCCCCGACTCCCCCTGAAGGGCCTCATGGCCATCCCGCCACCCGACAACGAAGCCGCTTTCGCACAGCTGGCTACCCTGCGTGGACGCCTGCAGCAGGATCTCGGCCAACACCTGCGCCTCAGCATGGGCATGAGCGACGACCTCGAGGCCGCCATCGCCGCGGGCTCGGATCAGATCCGCATCGGTACTGCGTTCTTCGGCGAAAGATCCTATGGTTCCAGGTGAGTGGACCTGTCCGGAAGTAGAATCTCGCAGTCTTCTTGGCTTTGTGGTTCGATGGCTCTTTCAACCTTGGAGCCTTCATGACCACGATCATAACCGCTACGGCCACGCTGCCCGTCCCTGCGGATGTGCTGTATGCCTTCCTATCTGACCTGTCGAAACACCGCGCCTTCCTCGAGCCTGCGGCCATGAACTTCCAGGGTGACGCGGACAGATACAGCTATGTCATCGAAGTCATGGGTATGAAGATGCCCCAGGAACTGGTAGCCAAGACCCGCATCCCCGGCCAGCTCGTGAGCTTGGTCCCCGGCGCGAAGAAGATGTTCGACCACGAACTGCGCTTCGAGATCGCCGCCGCCGGTGAGGGTTGCACCCTGCGCCTGCTGGATGAGGCTGACATCCCAATGATGATGCAGATGATGGGTGCCGAAAAACTGCTCCAGGGGCAATTGGACACTGCGTTGGCACACATCCAGGAACTGGCGGCGGCGGGTCAAATCGCTTGAGGCGTGGTATACGTCCGCAAGCTGACGCTTTGCGGGTAGGAATTCTGGAAAGGATCTCCAACCTCACGGCATGTCCTGGTATCGGGCCCCTGATCCGCCCGCCGCCCAATCCATCTGGAGGTCCCATGCGCCCCACCATCCTGCTCGCCGCCCTTCCTGCGCTCCTGATCGCCCAGGAGACCACTACCACGCTGAAGGACCAGAAAGCCCTGGCGGTCACGATCTACAACGACAATCTGGCCCTGGTGAAGGACCTGCGGGAGGTGCGCCTGCCCAGGGGGGAAGCCAGGTTGGCCTTCCAGGAGGTGTCGGCGCAAATCCGACCGGAGACCGCCTTGCTGCGCAACCTGACAGCACCGAAGGATTTCTGGGTGAGTGAACAGAACTTCGACTTCGACCTGCTCACGCCCCAGAAGCTGCTGGACAAGTACGTGGGCGAAAAAGTGACCGTGCTGCGCAGCGTGCCCAACGCGGACGGCGCCGGGTCCAAGGAGATCCACGAGGAGGCTACGGTGCTGGCCACCAATGGCGGCACGGTACTGCAGTTCGCCGACCGCATCGAGACCAGCATGCCTGGCCGCATCGTCTATCCGAGGGTACCCGGCAACCTGCGAGCCCGTCCCACCCTGGTCATCAGCCTCAACAGCGGGGCGGACAAGGCCCAAAACTTGGAACTGAGCTACCTCACCGGTGGCCTCTCCTGGCGCGTCGACTACGTGGCCAACCTCTCGTCAGATGAGAAGACCTTGGACCTCAGCGGCTGGGTGACCCTCACCAACCAGAGTGGCGCCGCCTATCCCAACGCCACCTTGCAGTTGGTGGCGGGAGATGTGAACCGGGCGAAGCAGCGGCCCGAACGGGCCTTCGCCGTCGGAGCCATGCTGGACAGAGCCAAGGCTGCCGCCCCACAGATGGCTGAGGAAAGCCTCTTCGAGTACCACCTCTACACCCTGGACCGACCCACCACCCTCGCCGTGAACCAGACCAAGCAGGTGGCCCTGCTCAGCGCCAGTGCGGTACCCGTCCGCAAGGAGTACCTGCTCCAGGGCCAGACCTACTACTACTCCGGCAGCTATGGCGACCTGGGCGAGAAGCAGAAAGTGGGCGTGTTCGTAGAATTCGACAACAAGGAATCCAGCCGCCTGGGCATGCCCCTGCCCAAGGGCATCATCCGCGTCTACAAACGGGACAGCGAGGGCCGCGCCCAGTTCGTGGGCGAGGACAACGTGGATCACACGCCGAAGAATGAGACCGTTCGCCTCAAGCTGGGCGATGCCTTCGATGTCACCGCCAAGCGTAAGCAGACCGACTATAAGAGCCTGGGCCGGCAGGGGAAATTCGGCAGCGTGCACGAATCCGCCTTCGAGCTCGAGCTGAAGAATGCCAAGAAGGAACCCGTCACCGTCAGCATTCTGGAGCCCATGCCCGGCGACTGGGAGGTGCTGCAGAGCAGTCATCCCTTTACCAAGGAGGCGGCGGGCACCGCCCGATTCAAAGTCACCGTACCCGCCGAAGGCAGCGCCGTGTTGACGTATCGCGTAAGGGTGAAGTGGTAGCTCTGGCGTTCAGCCTGGAGTCTGGAGACTGGAGGTACTACTTTTTGATGCGGCGCCTGGCGCCGCATCAGTGTTAGGTTTGGCGCCGATTTACTCGGCCCGGCTTGCCCAATGGCAGATATTGCTGCGGTCGCAGGTCGCCACAGGAAGTGGTAACTCCGGACTCCAGACTCCGGACTCCAGACTCACTCGGCCTGCGCCATACTGAATCCCCATGCCCCTTCCCGCCCGCTTTCTCGCCCGGCTCCGTCGCCTGCCTCTGCGGCTGCGCGGACGCCTGGGCGGTGGCACCGAAGGTCTGCATCCTTCCAAGTTCAAGGGCGCGGGGCTCACCTTCGTGGAGAACCGGCCCTATGTGCCCGGCGATGACCCGCGCTTCATCAACTGGCCGCTGACGGCACGCACAGGCGAGCCGATCATGAAGCGCTTCGAAAGCAGCCGGGACCTGGTGCTGTGGCTGGTGGTGGATCCATCGCCTTCGATGTATCTCGGGGATCCCGTCTCACCCCTGCGCTGGGCGCTGGAACTCTGCGGTGCGGCCTTCGCCACGCTCCAGGCCACCGGGGATCGCCTGGGCCTTGTGGTACCAGGTGACGGGCGCACACCCGCCTTGCGCATCGCACCCAAACGCGGGCGCATCCACGGCCTGCGCATCCTCGAGACCCTGGCGGAACGCGGGCCTTCCATACCCACCGAGGCCGCCTGGCGAGAGGCTCTGGGCCACTGGGGCGAGCACGGCAAGGGGCATCGGCTGTGGCTCTTCAGCAATGGGGCGGGACTGCAGGGGTTGGCCCCGCTGCTGAAACCCCTGGCCACGCGCCATCGGATCGTATGGTTCCAGCCCGAGACCCACGAGGGTCCCAAGGCCATGGCCTGGCCTGACCCCGGGTTCTCCCCCGCTATCGAGCGCCAGCACTGGGACCTGCTGGAGGATCCCGTTCTGAAGCTGAACGCGTGGTTGCGGGCGGGGGGGGCATGAGAACTGCTGGGCTGTGGGCTGTTGGCTGTGGGCTGTGGGGCCTCTCCGCCCTCGCTGCCCCCGCCTGGAATGCCCCCGCCCAACTGAAGCTTGGCGAGCTGCAGGTGCTGGAACTTCGTGAGGAGGATCCTGCGAGGCCCACGCTCCCGCGTCCCACGGTGGAGGACCATCTGGGTCCCCTGCATCTGCGCTCCATGGAGCCTCTGCCGGACGGGCGCGGCTGGCGCTTCCAGGTGCAGGCGCTGGAACCCGGCCTCGCCGTGATTCCTGCGCTGGACCTCGGCAATGAGCAGCGCAGCCCCGAGCTCCGGCTTTGGGTCCCGCGCAGCATTCCCTATGGGGGACCCTGGGTGGGCTTTGGCGGCGGCAACGATGACCTCTTGCCCGCCATCCCGTTCCCCTGGGCCTGGGCGAGCCTGCTGCTGCTGCCGCCCATGGCCCTCTTGGCCTGGGCGATCCAGCGCTGGCGGAAGGGTTCCAGCCGACGCCATCTGCACCATGCCATCCGTGTCTTTCAACGCCACTGGCCTCCGGTGGATGGGGAAAGGGCCACGCTGGACAGCGTCCATGCCCTCGGGCGCGATTTACTGGCGGCCCGTTTTGGCGAAGCCGCTCGCGCCTGGGGACCTGCGGAGTTCCAGGCGTACAACCTCAGGCCCTGGGACCTGTGGGCGAAGAGCCTTGATGCCGCGCGTTTTGGCCAGACCGAGCCACCTTTCCCATCCCCTGAGCCCCTGGTCGCCGCCCTCGATTCCAGGGGCGATGCGGGAGTCCGTCCATGATCGCCCTGCGCCATCCTCTCCTGCTGCTCGTGGCAGCGCCCCTGCTGATCTGGGCCTGGCGCGTGATCTACCGCTGGGGCATCCCGTCCTCGCGGCCCTCCAGCGCCCTGGCACGCTTCACCTCGCATTGGGTTCCGGTGCTGCTGGCCTTCGCCCTGGGCCTCGCCGCCGCCGGTCCCGAATGGCGCTCACCCATCCGCGGCGTGGCGCCGGTAGTGGATTTCGCCGTGGTGCTGGACGGCAGCAGCAGCATGCGGATTCTCGACCAGCCTGACGAGGATCGCTGGCATGCCGCCCGCCGCACCCTCACGCAGTTTGTGCTGCGGCGCCCCGATGACCGCTTCGCCCTCATCCTGTTCAGCGCCCACCCCGTGACTCTGAGCCCACTCACATCCGACCACCTACGGCTGCTGCGCATGCTGGCTCGGCTGGATATCGACAGCCGCGACGATGGCACGGCCATCGGCTCGGCCCTGATGACCGCCGTGCGGCGCCTGGAGGACAGCCCGGCCCGCAGCCGCGTGATCCTGCTCATCACCGATGGCGTCCAGAACCGCGGGCGGGTGACGCCCATGGATGCAGCGGAGGAGGCCCATCGCAATGGCATCCGCATCCATGCCGTGGCCCTCGGCGTCAACGGCGAGAGCCTCGTGCCGCTCGAAGGTGGCGGGTTCGCCCGCCTCCGGGTGGAAGTGGATCATGCCACCCTGCAGCAGGTGGCCCATCTCACCGGTGGCGAGTCCTTCAGCGCCGAGGATCCCGCGGGACTCGAACACAGCCTGGCTTCCGTGGATCAATTGGAGAAGACCCTGCTGCCGGTGGATCCACCCACCGAGGGCCGCCCCCTGGCCCGCTGGTCCCTGCTGGCCGCCGTTCTCCTCGCCCTGCCCCTGGCCACCGACCTCGCCTTCAAGCGCGGCAAGCCCAGGCCGGCCTGGGTGGAGCACTCATGAGTCTCCCCTTCTCCCACCCCTGGCTGCTGGCGCCCTTCGGCGCAGGGGTCCTGCTCATCCTGGTCCTGGCCCTCCGGGCGCAGCTGCGGCCGGGCCTGGGCGTGCAGGTGGTGGGGCAGCGGCCCATCTGGCAGGGACTGGGCCTGGCGATGATGGTCGCGGGGCTGGGGCTGGGGCTGGCAGAACCCCGGTGGGGATTCCCCGAATTCCCCCGGCTGACGGTGTATGTGGTCCTCGACGCGAGCCGTTCCATGACCGTGCCGGATGTGGAGGGCCGGACGCGCTGGGATGCGGCCGTGGCCGCGTTGGATCGCATCTGGTCCCGACCCGAGCACGGGCTCCGCTGGGGACTGGACCTGCTCACGGGGGACGACATTCCGGTGCAGCCTCCCGGCGAGGACCGCACCCTGCTGCGCGAATCCCTGCGGGCCGTGGTTCCGGGCGAAGTGGGTTCCCCTGGTACCAGCCTGGGGCGCGGTCTGGCCCAGGTGGCGGCGCAGGTGGACCGCGATCAGCCCGCCGTGATCCTCCTGCTCAGCGATGGTGAGGAGACCTGGGAGGCGCCGGAGGAGGCCCTTGCGCGGGCCGTCGCAGTCCTCAAGAAGGCCCGGCTCCCCGTGTGCGTGCTGGCCTTTGGCGATGGTCAACCCCACATGGTGCCGGCCCGCGCAGGATCCCCCGCAGCTGGCTCCGAACCCGCCGTCAGCACCGCGCACCCGGACTACCTCACTCGCTTGGCCCAAGCCACTGGCGGTCAGGTCTTCAAGGACGGCGAGGCGACCGCTGCGGGACTCCAGGCCCTGGCCGCTGGCAAGCTGCCTCTGCCGGCGAGGCGATCCCTTCAGCCGGCCCATCCCGAGGCGGGCGCCTGGCTGGCCCTGGCGGGGTTGGCGCTCTGGCTCCTCTTCGCCGGGAAGCCCCTCGCCAAGTGGCGGCCCATCCTCCTTCTGCTGGTGATCCTGGGCTCGTCGAACCTTTCGGCCCAGGCGGCTCCGGCCACCTTCTGGGCTCCGGCCAGCGTGAAGGCCTGGGTCGCCCAGCGGGCCATCGACGGCGGCGATCTGCCGGGCGCCCGGCGCTGGCGCCCCTCCGATGCCAAACCAGCCCACGTGCTGCTGGCGGCCCAGATCGATCTGCGAACGGGCTTCCCCGAGGATGCCCTGAGGACCCTATCACCCCTGGTGGGTCAGGGCTCCCCGCGGCCCATCCCCGCTTGGCGCGCACCGGCCTTGCTATTGGCCGCCCGCGCCCACCTGGAGTCCAGCCATCCCGAGGAAGCGCGGACCCTCCTGGAACGCCTGCTGCTGGAACAGCCGGGCCAGCGGGAGGCCATCCACGACCTGCAGACGCTGGTGAGGGACACCACACCGCCCCCACCGCCCAATCCCAAAAAACCGCCGCCCCCGCCTCCCCCACGCCCCAGCATGGGGGCACAGCAGGATGAACTGGAGGGCCTCAAGCAGCGCCTGCCAAAGCCGCCGAAAACGGCGGGTGGGGTGAAGGATCTGTGATTGGCTGTCAGTTATCGGCTCTCAGCTCTCAGCTCTCAGTGAAAAGTAACGGCGGCCCGATGGCCGCCGTGCTTTGACTGATGGCTGACAGCTGAGAGCTATTTCGCGTTGAGCCACGCGGCGAACTCGGTCCCGGTGCGAAACAGGCCAACCTGGCGCCGGAGTTCCTTGCCCTGGGCATCGAGAATCACCAGCGTCGGGAAGGCGTTCAGCTGGAACTGGTCCGCCAGCTTGGTGCCTTCAGGCAGGGGAGTTCCGTCCTTCTTCTGCACCAAAGCAGAGAATGGAATCACCTTCGCCAGGGCGGCCTGGCCTTCGGCACTGGGGAACACGTTCTTCTGGAGGTACAGGCAGGGGGGGCACCACTCGGTCCACAGGTCCATGAAGATGACCTTCTTCTCGGCCTTGGCCCGCTTGAGAGCGGACTGGTAGTCGTGCTCCCACTTGACGGGTCCCTGGGCAAACAGTGGCGCGACAAGCAGAACGAGTGCGGCAAAAGGCTTCATATCCGGGGCTCCATGGGGTGGCGGGTGGACCGCAACAAGTTGGATGGAATTAAATCGCATTGCATTCCAGCTTCCAGGATAACCGGGCTAATCCGTCAGGTCTCCGCCACGTAATCCCATGCGACCCGGCAAGTGCCGAACCCCATTCCCACCAAGGAGGCCGCCCATGCGCGCCGTCATGATTCCGCTGGCCCTGGCGGCCGGCCTCAGCCTTCCCCTGACCGCGCAGACTGCACGGTTCATCAAGGTGGACATCGTCTCCAAGACCATGATGCAGCGCCACACCAGGCACAAGGACGTGGATGGCCCCACCGAGGTGCATATCCGCATGCCCATCAGCCTGGCCAAGGGTGTGCTGGACATGGCCGGCGAGAGCGAAATCAAGGTCAATGGCGAAACCAAAAAGGGCATGAACCCCGAACAGCTCCAGAAGTTGTTGTCTGACTCCAAGCCAGGCGACCTGCTCCTGGAGGTCACCACGGACAAGGGCGATCACATCCGTGTCACCGTCGAGTAGCCGGGAGCCCGGTCCGTGCAACATAAGCCCCGCCCCGGCGGGGCTTCTTGTTGGACCGTGATCTGCCGCACACTGGGGGCTCGGCTCTCAGCTTTCAGCTGTCAGCTATCAGCCGTCAGAGGTACCTATGGAATCTCACACTGAACTCCGAGTCCGCTATGCCGAAACAGATGCCATGGGCATCGTCCATCACGCCACCTATCCGGTGTGGATGGAACTGGGGCGCAGCGACTTCCTGCGGGAACTGGGGCAGAGCTACGCGGACTGGGAGGCCCGGGGCGTGCGCCTGGTGGTGAATGAGATCCGGGTGCGGTTCCGCTCCCCGGCGCGCTACGACGAGCTGGTGCAAGTGCGGACCTCGCTCCTGGAGCCAGGGCGCCGTCGCCTCGTCTTCGGCTATCGGATCGAACGGGATGGTGCGCTGCTGGCCGAAGGGGAGAGCGTTCACCTCGTCGCAGGTTCGGACAACCGCGCCAGGGTGCTGCCGGAGGATCTGCTGGAGCTGATTCAGCGCCCCTGAGAAGGCGTCCAGTCTCCGATACAGGTGGACATCAGGGCAGCCAAGGCATCCATGACCCGGCGGCGGTTTTCACTGAAGGCATCGGTCTGGAAGCTCTGGAAGCTCACCAGCCCCACGGGGCGCGGCCCCCAGCCCAGGGGCACGCCGTACCAGGAATGGGGGATGAGACCGGTCGCCTGTTCCGCCGCGGTCAGCAGGCTGCCCGCGGCCTGTCCCTCCTCCGTGGTCCGGATGTAGACGGATCGTCGGCCTGACAGCACCCTTTCGGAGAGACCCACCCGATCGGAAAGGCGCCGGGCCGGATGGTCCCGGGACCGCCCGCCCTCGTGGTAGAGCGCAAACTGGAGCAGATCCCGATCCCAGTCCGCCACCGCCACATAGAAACAGGCGAGCCCCAGGGGCTTGAAACAGACGTCCAGCAGAACTTGAGCCAGGGTTCTGATTTCCAGCCCCGGGCGCAGGCGCTCAAGGGCCTCCAGAAGCAGTTCCCGATCCTCATCCAGGTGGCGCACCAGTTCCCGGGTGCCTTCCAGCCTTGCCTGGATGACGCGGCAGTCAGCCTGGAGCTTCTGCAAGCATTCATCGCGCTCTGCCAGCGCTTCATCCTGCTTCCGGCCACCGAACAGACGCATGGGACACCTGGGGGCTTTGGATGGAAGGCAAAAAGGTGGTTTCCTAGAGCCATGAAGAGAATGCGTCGAACACTCTCATTATTCAACACCCTGACACGTCAGGTGGAACCCGTACTCCCGGTGACGGAGGGTCGGATCTCCTTGTACACCTGCGGTCCCACCGTCTACAACTACGCGCACATCGGGAACCTGCGGACCTTCCTGTTCCAGGACCTCCTCAAACGCACCTTTCAGGCGGCGGGCCATCAAGTCGAGCACTGCATGAACATCACGGACGTGGAGGACAAGATCATCCGGGATTCCCAGGGTGGTCTGGCTGCCGGCGCCTCCAATGAGGAACGGCATGCGGCCATGAAGGCGCTCACGGATCGGTTCACGGCCATCTTCCTGGAGGATCTGGGAACGCTGGGCATCCTTCGGGCGGACCACCTGCCGAAGGCCACCGACTATGTTCCCCAGATGGTCCGGCTGATCCAGGATCTCGAGGCCAAGGGACTGGCCTATGTCCGCGATGGCAGTGTCTACTACCGCATCGCGGGGCTGCCCCAGTACGGCTGCCTGGCCCACCTGGATCGTGAGGGGATGCAGGCTGGCGCCTCCGTGGACGCCGACGAGTATGAACGGGACTCCGTCACCGACTTCGTGCTCTGGAAGGCAGCCAAGGCCGGAGAGCCCTGGTGGGATAGTCCCTGGGGCCCGGGGCGTCCAGGCTGGCACATCGAGTGCTCGGCCATGGGCATGGAATTGCTGGGCGAGCGGGTGGACATCCACAGCGGCGGGGTGGACCTCATCTTCCCCCACCACGAGAACGAGATCGCCCAAAGCGAGGGCTGCTTGGGCCACCGCTGGGTGAACCACTGGGTCCATGGCGAGTTCCTCATGGTCGAAGGCCAGAAGATGGCCAAGAGCCTGGGGAATTTCTTCACCCTTCGCGATCTCATGGCCAAGGGCGTGGACCCCATCGCCCTGCGCTACGCCATCCAGAGCAACCACTACCGGAAAGTGCTGAACTTCAGCTTCGAGGGCCTGCGAGCGGCCGAGAACGCCCTCAAGCGCATCCGTGCCTTCCGCGCCCGCATGGAAGGCGAGGGGCAGGCTGGCGGTGGCCCCTGGAAGGCGGCCCTGGAACCCACCCTGCGCCTGGATCAGGCAAGGGAGGCGTTCTGGTTGGCCATGGCCGACGATCTGAACACGCCCGAGGCCCTGGCAGCTCTGTTCACGCTCATCAGCGACCTCAATGCCCAGGACGACCACGTGGCGCTCACCCGCGATGAGCGGGATGCCGTGCTGGCCTTCCTCGACGAGACCGATGCCATCTTTGCCGCCTGGCCCCATCAGGCAAATGCCCTGGAGGCGGAAGTGGAAGGACTCATCGCAGCCCGGAAAGCCGCCAAAGCCGCCAAGAACTGGGCTGAAGCCGACCGGGTGCGGGACCAGCTCAAGGCCCTGGGCATCGTCCTGGAAGATAGGAAGGACGGCAGTACGGCCTGGCGTCGAGGCTAAAAGGAAGCGGCCCCGCATTGAGGCCGCTCCTTTACTTCAATTGTCCGTGACCTAGCGGCTCAATCGCTTCAGGGCGATGGTGAGGAACTCGGGCGGGCCAGGGAGAAGACCCGAATCCGCCGCGGCATTCTGGCCCTCCTGGCTGAGCAGGAAGTGGATGACCTCATTGACGGGGCCAGGCAAGGGACTGCCTGGCGTGCGGTTCAGGTAGGCGTAGTACAGGCGGGGCATGGGATACAGGCTGGTGGTGACGTTCTCCTGGTTCGGGAACCGGGCGTCTTCACCATGGAGAGGCACCACTGGAAGCACCTTGTTGGCGAAGTACCAGGAGGCCATGGTGCCAATCGCAATGCCGGTGTGATCGGTCATCACCGCCTCGGCCAGGGAGGAGGCATCGTCGCGAAACAGAGCCCCCGGCTGGAATTCCCCCTTGAGCAGGACCTTTTCCACAATCGAGGCGTAGGAAGCCGTGCCGGGGCCCCGGCTATAGGCATGGATCGGAAGTTTGGCCCACTCGCCCCTGAGGCCAAGATCCCCCCAGACCACCGCTGGTACCTTGGCCCCACTCAGCCTGGTCTTGGAATAGATGGCATCCAACTGCTCCATGCTGATCGACGTGATGGGGTTGTTCTTGTTCACGAAGACGATGTTGGCATCCAGGCAGACCGGGATGCGCATGGGCAGATAGCCGTACTTGGTCTGGAACGCCTTTGACTCTTCTGACGTGAATTCCCTGGCAGTGAGGATCAGAAGAGAGGTGCCGTCCTGGAAAGCCTTCACGGCGTCTTTCGTGAGTTTGGGCCGGTAAATCAGGTTCGCTTCGGGATGGAACTTCCGAAAGCCCATGGACCATTCATCGCCAAGATCGGAAAGCGCGTCCGTGCCAAGGAGGTCGATTGGCCCCTTGACCTCAACGGCTGCCAGATACTTGGGGATTACGTCAGCAACCTTGGCCCGTCTCTGAGCGGTCTGCGCCTGAAGCCATCCGAGGCAGGACATTCCTGCAGCTAGGGCCAAGCCTGAGACCAGATGTGCGCGGTTGATTCTCATAGGGACCCTCTTAAACGATGATCTCACCAGGAACGTCGAAACGCTCCCGATTTTGAGGGCCAGTTCTATCGGACTCGAGCCTGGGCCGGGACCTCCGCTAGACTATTGACTCACCCGGCCATCCCGATGTCACGGAACCCCAAGGAACCTGCCATGACTCCCGTAAAATACCGCTCTCTCATTCTCATCTGCGGCGTCCTCTGGGCGCTGCCTGCGCTGGCCCAGGGAACAGGGAAAGCCAGCCTCCCGGCGTATCACGCCAAGGCCGGTGTCCACTGCTTCGACTGCCACCAGGAGGAGAAACCCACCAAGAAAGCGGTAGCGTCGGATTCCTGTATGACCTGCCATGGGGATTACCCCGCCATGAAAGCCTTGACGAAGGATGTGAAGCCCAACCCCCACGCTTCCCACTTGGGAGAAATCCCCTGCACGGACTGCCATCGTCAGCATCAGCCACCAGTGGTCAAGTGCCTCGAATGCCACGAGGGGAAATACAAATTCAATATCCGGTAGCTGTGAGCCCTTCCAATAGGGCTGCAACGACGCCATCCGGAAGGAGCTCCTCCATGCACTGCCGCCGCTGGCAGGCTCGTTCCCGGCATGGGGCACAGGAGATACCTGTGCGGAGGACGCGGCCGGCACCCTCTGGCAGTCCTGCTACCACGGGATCACTGGAACCATAGAGCCCCAAGACGGGAATCCCCAACACCACCGCCAGGTGCAATAGCCCGGTGTCAGGAGCGACCACGCGATCCGCCTGGCGAAGAGCCGAGGCCAGCTTCCAGAATTCCAACCGTGGGAGAGCGGCCACGCCGGTCGTCTCCGGCAACCAGCTTCGCAGGTCCGCTTCTTCAGGCCCCAGGGACCAGCGCAGATCGCATCGGTCCTTCAGCCGTTCTGCCAGAGTGATCCAATGGCGCAGGGGCCAGCGTTTGATGGCCCCACGCCGGGAAGCCCCCGGCACCAGCACCACCCTTGGCTTGCGGTGCTGGGACCAGATGGTGCCTGGAGCCGGGAGTGGCACGTCCTGCAGCACAGGACGGAACCGCCCGAGGCCCACGACACGCCGGCTGCACCCAAAGGCCTCGGCCAACCCCAGAGCCTGGTCGTACCGCGTCTGCTGCCGGAAAACCATGGGATGGGTTTGCAGGGACCCGGCGAACTCCTTGGTGACCCCATCCCCCCACCGCTCGGGGATGGCGGCGAGCTTCGGGATGAGCGCGGCCTTGAGGATGCCGTGGAAGTCCAGGCTGACGCTGCCATCCTGGACCAGCATCGCCACCCGCTTCAGTTCGTCGAGGGCCGAGAATGGATTCGATAGCCGTCGGCGCTGGACCACCACGGGTTCCAGCCAGGGCAGGGGTTCCAACAGGAAAGCGTGGCGATCCTCCACTACCACCCGGCACCGGGCCTCGGGAAAAGCCTCATGGAGGTTGGCCCATGCGGGCAGCACCCGGAGGATGTCGCCAAGGGCGGAGAGGCGGAGCAGAACCAGATCCATACCCCCATGCTACAGGGCACTCTAGAGTTCATAAGAAAACCCGACGTTGCCGCGCGAGGGGCGCCGGGCGAGCGAGGCGAGGAACGCGAGGAGACGCGTAGCGGGTACTACGCGCGACGAGCGTGACGCTGCATCGCGACGCCCGCCGTCCCTCGCCCGAAGGGATGAAGCCGGCCGGGCGCTCCGCGGCGTCAGGTCCCTTGACCAACGAACCCCGTTGCCCTGCGGGCCCTTCCTTGCAGCGCATCCCGGCTGGCTTCATCGCGGTATCGTCGGGTTTTCTTATGAACTCTTAGCTAGGCTGGAGGCATGAAGCCCTTCGCCAAGGACCAATCGAGGAACCCACCACCCAGGAACGGGTTGGACCGGCTGCTTCGCCGGTTCTCACGCGCCGCCTATGGCCTGGCGGTCGTGTTGATGTACATCCTCGCCTCTACGGCCCTGGGCTTGGCCCTGGCCCCGGCTCTGTGGCTGTGGTCCCAGATCCGCGACTGGTCGGTTCACCTGCCTGGGCCGCTGCCCTGGCTCGCGGCGGGTTTCGCTTTGGCCATCTGCTTCTTCGTCTTCGGCCTCGTACTGTTGGTGGTGGTGCCGCTCTACAACTGGCTTCTGCCCACCCGGGTGAAGCCTTTCAAGGGTGGCTACTACACTCTGCACGCCCTGCCCTGGTTCCTCCACAATGGACTCTTCTACCTGGTGCGGTTCACCTTCCTTCCATTCGTGACCCTCACGCCTTTCGGAGTCTGGTTCCTGAAGGCCATGGGCATGAAGATCGGCCGTCACGCCTTCATCAATACAGAGTTCATCAGCGATCCCCAGCTCATCAGCGTCGGCGACGATGCGGCCCTGGGCGGCAGCGTACGCATCTTCGCCCATTATGGCGGCGGGGGAAACCTAGTCATCGCCCCGGTCACCGTGGGCCACCGGGCCACCCTGGGTCTGGCCTGCTGCGTCATGGGCGACGTGGTCATCGGTGACGATGCCATCATCCTTCCGGAGAGTGTGCTGCTGCCGGGAAGTCGGGTGGGGGCCGGGGAGACCTGGGGCGGCGTCCCCGCGCGGAAGATCGAGCGGGAGGAAATGGACAAGATCAAGGCCGAGATCCGGGGCATGGCTGAAACCCTGGGCTGATGCCGCCTGCGGTCTCTGATGTTCACCCACGGTGGGGTCTGGCACTCGGGACTAGCCAAGGCCGTGTGATCCCGGAACAATGGAAGTTTCCCCCGGGGCACCCCCCTTCATCAGTGGTCGAGCTCAATGCGCCTATCCGCCCTCCTTCTTTCCCTGCTGCTGGTACCTGCGAGCCTTGCGGCCCAGACTCCGGCACCCACCCTCGGAGAACGGGTCAAGGCCGAACGGCCCGGGATCGAGAAATTGATGGCCGAGCTGAACTATCCCGAGGCCCAGAAGCGGGCCGAGGCCCTGCTCCCCGCGACCAGGCCGACCTTCGACAAGACGGACAACAGGACCATGGTGGAGAGCTGTGGCATCTTCCTGGATCTGGCCGAAGCCAACCGCCTGGCCCTGGAAACCTCAGATTCCGCTGGCGCCTGGGAAAAAGCCCTGGAATACGCCAAGACCGCCAAGGCCCTGACCGCGGAATGCTACACCGACATCAAGGGACCCTTTGAAAACACAGTTGCCTATTACGTTCAGGCGGGAGCCCGGGCCAAGCAGGTGCTCGAGGAGAACGATGCTCGCATCAAGGAGTTGAAAGCCAAGACCCCCCTCGATGCTGGCGAACGCCAGGAGCTGGACCTGGCCATCAGTGTCGAGAAAGAGGTGGTTGACGACGCCAAGTGGGTGAAGTTCTTCCAGACCTACCTGGACGTTGCCAAGCGCGACAGCGGTCTTTACGGTCCCCTCGTGAAAGTGATGGAAGACAAACTCAAGAGCGAAGCCGATCAGGTGGAGGACTACAAGGCTGGCAAGGGGGACAGGATCAAGTGGGTAGAGGCTGTGATCTTGAGCCCGGCCTACCTGGAAGCCCAGGGAGACAGGGCCGGCAAGGCCCGCTGGCTCTACCGCCTGGCAACCCTGGACCCGGAAAACAAGAAGGTTCATCACCAGCTTGACCTCCTGCTGGGCCGGGCCTCAGCCCCGCCCGCCAAGAATGGGAAGAAGGGAAAGAAGGGCTGATTCAGAGCAGGGCCTGTACTCTTGGGTCATGGCCCGTCGCTCCGCCCCCCGCATCCCCGTCCGCGCCCCTTCGCGCCCCCTGGATCGTCGGAATTCCCCCTCAGCCGCGAAAGCGTCAACATCTGGGCTCCGTCCGTACGAAAGCTTTGAAGCCACCTTCCTCGGCCATCCCGAGGGTACCGGCGGATTCCTGAGGCTCCTGGGCGCGCCCAAGGGCCCGGGCATGGATCTGTTGGTGGACTGGCGGGATGCCCGTGGCGCCATTCACGGCGACCGCGTGATTGCGGAAGTCAGCGGCGAAGGCTGGGACGGCCGCCTCAAGGCCCGGGTGCTTGAAATCAAGGGCCGGGGCGAGGTGCCCCTGCCCGGCACCCTGCAGAAGCAACCCTGGGGCTGGCGCGTGGTCCCCCTTGAACCCCGGTTGTCACAGATCATCTCGGTGCCGGCCACGGATCTGGCTGAGGACGGCGAGCTCGTGAGTGTAAGGCTGGACGCCGACCCCGAAGCGAAGCAGCTGCACGGCACAGTGGTGGCGCGACTCGGGAAGAAGACCGACCTGAAGATCGAGAACAAGCTCACGGCGGCCCTGTTCAACCTGCGCACTGCCTTCCCCGACGCCGTCATGCGGGAACTGGCGCCCTTCCCCACCACTATTTCCTCCGAATGGCTCAAGGGCAGGGAGGACCTGCGCCCTACACTCACTTGCACGGTGGATCCGCCCACGGCCAAGGACTTCGACGACGCCATCAGTCTGGAGGTACTGCCAAAATCCGAGGGCGGCGGCTGGCTGCTCGGCGTCCACATCGCCGATGTGAGCCACTACGTGGCCGAAGGAGGCCCCCTGGACGAGGAGGCGCGCCTGCGGGGCACCTCCGTGTACTTCCCCGACGAGGCCATCCCCATGATCCCGGAGCGCCTCAGCGGTGATCTCTGCAGCCTGCGGGAGGGTGTGGACCGGCTCACCATGACAGCCTGGATGACGATCTCTCCAGATCTGGAGGTCGTGGAGACACGGCTTGCCGAAAGCGTCATCCGCAGTGCTCAACGCCTGACCTACGATGAAGTGAAGGAAGCCTGCATCGATCTCTCCGAGCGCAAGCGCGCCGAGCTGGACGATGCCCTCTGCGCCCTGCTGGATGAATCCCTGGTGCTCTCCCGCCGGCTCACGCAGGTTCGCCTTGGGCGCGGGGCCATGAACCTGGACACGGAAGAGACCGAATTCATCTTCGATGCCGAAGGCCGGCCCGTGGATGCGCGACGGTACCCGCGGCACGATGCCCACCGGATGATCGAGGAGTTCATGCTGCTGGCAAATGAAGCAGTGGCGAGGTTCTTCACCCACAGGAAGATTCCCTCCATCTACCGCATCCACGATGAGCCGGACGCCCTGAAACTGGAGGTGTTCGCGGAGGTCGCCCGCACCTTCGGCCTGCTCAAGCCCAAGGAAACACCCACGCCCGAGCATCTCAATGCCATGCTCGACAAGATCCGGGGTGGGCCCCTGGAGGCCATGATCAACACCCTGCTGCTCCGCAGCCTGAAGCGGGCCGAGTACAGCGCCGACAACATTGGGCACTCGGGCCTGGCGCTCCAGAACTACCTGCACTTCACCAGCCCCATCCGGCGCTATCCGGATCTCCTCGTCCATCGCCTGCTCCGCAAAGTACTGCGCGGCCAGACGCTGCCCGAAGGCCTCCACAGTCAACTTGCCGTGTTGGCCAAGGGTGCCAGTGATGCCGAGCAGAAGGTCACCGAAGCCGAGCGGGAGAACGACAAATGGAAGACCTGCCTCCTCATGAAGGCAAGGATCGGCCAGCGCTTCAAGGGGCACATCCAGGGCTACTCGGCCAAGGTCGTGTTCATCACCCTTGATGCACCCTTCGTGGAGGTGGGTGTTCCCCTGGCGGCCCTGGGTGGCAACTTCTGGGTGGACGAGCACCGCACCAAGGCCTCGGGCCTGCGGGGCACCGTCGTACTCACCATCGGCGATGCCGTGGAGGTGGAGATCACCGCCGTGGACGAGGACCTGCGCCGAGTCAGCGCCTGGCTTACGGAGGCCAAAGCCCAGGACGCGCATGGCAAAGCATTCGCGTTCGTGCCCATGCTCGCAGCGCCTGCGACGCTGCGAGAGGGGGATCTGGAAAAACCTAGGCGTGGCAGGTCCGCCCAACAGCGGGAAGCTCCTCCTCCGGGTAGGCCCCCGAAAAAAGCCCGGGTGCCTGCGGGAAAGGCGCGAAGTGTGCACGGAAAGACCCGTGAGGCCAGTCCCAAGCCTGCCAAAGGCAGTGTCCGGGGCCCCGGCAAGCGGAAAGGCCGATGATCGTCGCGCCGTCGCCGGTCCGTTGTCTGGGTGTGGACCCGGGCTCCCTGGCCTGCGGCTGGGCCGTCGTGGAACGCTTCGGCTCCCGGATGTCCCTGGTGGAGGCGGGCGTCATCCGCAGCCCGCGGGGGGCGGATTTCGATCAGCGGTGCCTGCGCATCCACGAACGGCTCGCAGAGGCCATCGCCGCCCACGCGCCGGGGTTTATGGCCGTGGAATCCCCCTTTGTCGAAAAGAACCCCGCCACGGCTCTGAAGCTGGGGCAGATCCGCGGCGGCATCTTGCTGACGGCGGCCCTGCACGGGCTCCCGGTGGGCGACTACAACCCCATGCAGGTGAAAAAGGCTGTCAGCGGCTACGGCTGGGCCGACAAGGGTCAGGTCGGGAAGATGGTGATGACCCTGCTGAACCTGAAGGAACCCCTGGCCGCCGATGCGGCGGATGCGGCGGCCGTGGCCATCGGTCATCTTATGGCCTCCCGTCGGGTCTGATCAGGGCCATGGACGACCTGAAGGTCCTGTTTTTCATAGCCTTCTCGAATTGTCACAGCCGTCGTGACAAAAAACTGCGTAACTCGTGACATTTCTTGTGATGCCTATCACTAGCCTAAGTCATCGACAAACACGATCATGTTGTCAAGGAAGCCAACGGAGCCACCATGCACCTGGACACCTCAGCCCGACAGCACAACCCAGCCTTCTGGACCACTGCCGAGCGGTTGCATGAGGTCTTCCATCTGCTTGAGCGCCAGATGAGCAGTTCTCCCCGCAGTCTCGCTGTGCTTCGCCAGGTCCAGGCCCTTGAGGCTGAACTGGAAGCCGAAGTGATGCACCGCAGCCATCGCATCGCCGCCGCCTGAATCAGGATTCGTCTCCATTTCGAGCCCGGCACTGCCGGGCTTTTTCGTGCCCCCAAAGAAGACTAGGGCCCAGCTCGGCGAGCTATGACGTGGGGTCGAGGCAGGTGGGGCCGTGCGAAACCCCGGGGACAAAAACCGAGGGCACCCCGGAGGGTGCCCAGTAGTCTCGGCCTCAGTTGCTCGGGCCGGAAGGGGCTGGCGTGAACGGTCGCCCCGAACGGGGAAGGGCTTCTCTTCCTCACCCCAAAGGCTAGGCCACGGCCCGCCTCCCTCAAGGGGAAAAAGTGGGAATCACTCGCCGGGGCGAGGGATCCCCGGCCGGTAGGAGGCATACTTCGGGTACCACTGGGCCCTGGTCACAATGGCCTCGATCTGGTCGTCATCCAGCAGACGGCCCAGCCCTGCATCCCTGGCCGCGAGACCCACAGCCTTGCCCACGGCCGCTGAGACCTGGCGGATGTCTTTCATCTCTGGCAGCAGCAGCCCCATGGCCTCCTGCTCCGGGGTCACGAAAGCACTGATGGCCCTACTGGCCGCGAGGAACATGCCGTTGGTCACACGGGATGCCTTGCAGACAAGGGCACCGAGTCCCATCCCCGGGAAGACGTACATGTTGTTGCACTGCGAAGCCTGCAGGGTTCTTCCCTTCCAATCCATGGGCGCGAAGGGGCTGCCGGTGGCCACAAGGCCCTTCCCGTCCGTGGCCTTCCAGACAGCCTCCGGTGTGCACTCGCTCTTGTGCGTGGGGTTGGACAGCGCCAGCACGATGGGCCGTTCCGAGTGCTTGGCCGTTTCCGCGAGGATCGCCTCACTGAAAAGGCCCGGCTGGGCAGTGACCCCGATGAGCACGGTGGGATGGGCATTCCTGACCACATCCTGGAGCCCAATGCGGCTAGGATCATCCAGCTTCCAGCCCTCCACCGCAGCACGACGCTGGGCGAGTGGTTCCTGCGGGCCCTCCAGCAGCGGATCCCCTTCGATCAGCAGTCCCTGCATGTCGACGGCGAAAATGCGCTTGCGCGCCTCCTCGTCCGAAAGGCCCTCCTCTTTCAGCATGGCGCGGACGTTCGTGGCGATACCGGTACCGGCCTGGCCCATACCCACGATGACGTAGCGTTCGTCCTGGAAACGACTTTTCTTGATGCGCATGGCCGTCATCAGGGCCGCCAAGGCCGTGGAACCTGTGCCCTGGATGTCATCGTTGAAGGAGAGGATGCGCTCCCGGTAGCGATCCAGATTCTTGAAGGCGGTCTGTTTGGCAAAGTCTTCCCATTGCAGCAGGGCACTGGGGAAGTTCCGCTTCACGCCGAGGATGAACTTCTCCACCATCTCCTCGTAGTCGGCACCCCGCAGGCGGGGCCGGCGGATGCCAAGATAGAGGGGATCCTCGAGCAGTCGGGGGTTGTTGGTGCCGACATCCAGACAGACCGGCAGGCACACGGCGGGATGCACCCCCCCGATGGCCACGTAGAGGCTGACCTTGCCGATGGAAATGCCCATGCCGTCGGAGCCGAGATCCCCCAGGCCGAGGATGCGCTCACCATCCGTCACGACGATCAGGTTCACCTGGGGCTGGGAAAGCCCCTGGAAGATCTGGTCAATATTGGCAATGTTGTCGGGGGTGATGTAGATCCCACGGTAGCGCCGCTGGATGTGGCTCATCTGCATGCAGGCCTGCCCAACGGTCGGTGTGTAGACGATGGGGACCATCTCTTCAAGGTGCTCGATCAACAGGCGGTAGAACAGGGTTTCGTTGCGGTCCTGGAGGCCCGCCAGGTAGATGTAGCGCTCCAGGTCCTCGGTCTTGCGCTGGTAGGCCTCGTAGGCCCGGTCCGCTTGCGAATCCAGCTTGGAGACCCCGGAACGCAGCATCCCATCGAGACCCAGGCTGAGGCGCTCTTCCTTCTTGAAGCCGGAGGCCTTGTTGAGCAGCGAATCGCTCAGCAGCTGCCGCCCCCGGACATAGACCTCGTAGAAATCCTCACCGGTCAAGGGATCGATCTTGAACCCGAACGTCTTCATGCCTGTTCCTTTCCCACAGCGCTCCGCCGGGATCCGACTCTTTTCTGGGTCCTGAGCCGACAGGGCTTTTGTCTGGGGCCAGTGTAGCCGTGCCCGGAAAGAGACGGGATCACATCACCGAGGCCTGGAGCAGCCGTGCCAGATCCCGGGCCGTTCTCACGGGTGGAGCGCAGGTCCTGCCCCGGCAGACAAAGGCCAGTGCCTGGCCGGCCTTCGAACCACGGCCCTCATGGAGGGGCAGCAGCTGGTCGGGGGAGACCGAGAGCACCCGCCCCGGCAGAAAGCGATGATGTACTTCGCCGAGCATGGCCCGCACACCGGGGTCATCTGGATGACCCGATAGAGCGATATTCAAAGGTTCCCGGAGCGCCTGGTCAAGGACACCCAGCATCCCAAGGAAGGCCCTCGGTGCTCGCGCCATCCTGGGCCCGAAACAACGGAGGGTCCCCTCGGCAGCCGCGCGGAAATCCTCGCGCTGGAGGTGGCGGGAGAGACGCAACAACGATCGGGCCGCCAAGGTGTTGCCACTGGGGATGGCGTTATCAAAGCCCGGCTTCTGCCGGAAGAGTAGGTCCACCTGACCGGCTTCAGTACTGAAGAAACCGCCATCAGCAGGATCGTGGTGCCTCGACAGCAGACCTTCCCCGAGCGCTTCCGCCCAACGGATCCAGGCGGGATTGAAATCGGTCTCGAACAGATCCACGAGGCCCTCCAGCAGGGCCGCATGGTCCTCCAGGAACCCGGCCGTATGCGCTCGTCCCTGCCTCCACACCCGCAGCAGGCGGCCTTCAGTCCAGATCTCCCGCTGCAGGAACGCGGCGCAGGCCTGGGCGGCCTCCAGATAACGGCCATCACCCAGCACTTGGTAGCCTCGGGCCAGAGCTGACAAGGCAAGTCCGTTCCAGGCGGCCAGCACTTTGTCGTCCTTGCCGGGACGAACCCGGCGGTCCCGCCAAAGTCGCAGTCGCTCCCGGAGTAGTTGATCTTCTACCTCGGGAAGCGAAGCTTCCCGAGCAGAGGAAAAGCGGTGGATGACGCTTGTTCCATGCTCGAAATTGCCGCCTGCGGTGATGCCGAAGGCCTCGCAAAATCGCTCGCCATCGGCTTGGCCCAGGGCTTCCCGCACCTCCCCGGGGGTGAAGACATAGAACCTCCCCTCCTCGCCTTCGCTATCCGCATCCTCGCTGGAATGGAAACCACCACTGGGGTCGCGAAGATCCCGCAGCAGGTAGTCCAGGGTCTCCCGGGCCACCTGGGCATAGCGTCTCTCCCCTGTTGCTTGGAAAGCGGCCAGATAACAGCAGACAAGCTGGGCATTGTCGTAGAGCATCTTCTCGAAGTGGGGAACCAGCCACTGGCCATCCACACTGTAGCGGGCAAAGCCGCCGCCCAGGTGGTCGTACATGCCACCTTCCCACATGGCGTCCAGGGTGCGGAGAACCATCAGCTGATCCTCCTTCGTGCCCCGGGCCAGGATCAGTTCCACCGCCATCTGCTGGGGGAACTTGGGAGCGGAGCCGAACCCTCCCCAACCAGCATCGAAACTCCTGCGAAGCTGCTCCAGTGCTGCATCGAGCACCGTGGCGACCGGCAGTTCTGTTCCGGCTTCCACCTCAGCCTGCCGCCGCAGGTCCGTGGCGAGGTGGCCCGCCTGCCCCATCACGTTGGTCCGATCCTCGCGCCATAACTCGGCGATGCGGTTGAGAACGGGAATGAATCCGGGCATGCCGCCCCGGGATTCAGGCGGGAAGTAGGTGCCTCCGTAGAAGGGTTCCAGATCGGGCGTGAGCCACACGCTCATGGGCCAGCCGCCTCGGCCCGTGAGAGTCTGCACGGCATCCATGTAGAGATCGTCCAGATCGGGCCGCTCTTCGCGATCCACCTTGATGCACACAAAATGGGCATTCATCACCGCCGCCACGGCTGGATTCTCGAAGCTCTCCCGCTCCATGACATGGCACCAGTGGCAGGCGCTGTAGCCGATGCTGAGAAAGATGGGCTTCTGCTCAGCCCTGGCCTTTTCCAGAGCCTCCTCGTCCCACGGCTGCCAGTCCACAGGGTTGTGGGCGTGCTGGAGCAGATAGGGGCTGAGGCTTTGAGAAAGGCGGTTGGGCATAATCCCGACTCCATTAGTCAGGATTATGCCGTAAGATGCCACTCCGGCTGCAAGAAAGCCCTTTCCGGCCGATACACTGATGGTTCGGCACACTCCCGGAGTCCCATGTTCGACAGTCTTGCCCAGAAGCTCAGCCAGGCGATGAAGTCCCTCCGGGGCCAAGCCAAGCTGACGGAAGCCAACCTCGAGGCCGTACTGCGCGAGGTGCGCATGGCCCTGCTGGAGGCGGATGTCCATGTGAGTGTGGCCCGCACTTTTCTCCAGCGGGTGAAGGAGAAGGCCCTCGGTGCCGAGGTCATGCAGGGGCTCAATCCGGCCCAGGCCTTCATCGACATCGTCCACCAGGAGCTGGTGGAGATCATGGGCGGCCAAGCCCCCGAACATCCCATCACCTTCGCGTCCAAGTCACCGACGGTGGTGATGATGGTGGGCCTCCAGGGCGCGGGCAAGACCACCAGTTGCGGCAAGCTGGCCGTGTTCCTGAAAAAGCTCGGGCGATCGCCCCTGCTGGTGCCCGCGGATGTCTATCGCCCCGCGGCCATCGAGCAGCTGCACATTGTGGCCAAAGATGCCGGCGTGCCTTCCTTCCACACGGAGGAAAAGAATCCCGTCGCCATTTGCGCCGCCGCGGTGGCCGAAGCGCGGCTGAAGGGCTGGGATGTGGTGGTGCTCGACACCGCCGGTCGCCTGCACCTGGACGAAGAGCTCATGGAGGAGCTGGCCCGCATCAAGACCGCCACGTCGCCGGACGAGATCCTGTTCGTCGCGGATGCCATGACGGGGCAGGATGCGGTCCGCAGCGCCACGGCCTTCCACGAAAAGCTGGGCATCACCGGCGTGGTGCTCACCAAGATCGACGGGGATACCCGCGGGGGTGCGGCCTTCAGCATCAAGCAGGCCACCGGCCGGCCCCTGAAGTTCGTGGGCGAGGGCGAGAAGCTGGAGGACTTCCAGCGCTTCCACCCGGACCGCATGGCCCAGCGCATCCTCGGCATGGGTGATGTGCTCAGTCTCATCGAGCACGCCAAGGACAAGATCGACGAGAAGGAAGCGGAGGTCATGGCCAAGCGCCTGGCCAAGAACCAGTTCACCCTGGAGGACATGCGCAAGCAGTTCCAGCAGGTGCAGAAGCTGGGGTCCATGAGCAAGATCATGGGCATGCTGCCCCTGCCCGGGGTCACGAAGGAGATGAAGGACCAGATGGCCAGCGCCGCCACGGACAAGCGCGTCAAGCACCTGGAGGCCATCATCAACTCCATGACGCCCGCCGAACGGGCCAACCACAACCTGCTGGATGGCAAGCGGAAGCGTCGGGTTTCGGTAGGTTCGGGGCGCCCCGTGAGCGAGATCAACCAACTGCTCAAGCAGTTCGTGGAGACCAAGAAGATGATGGGCCAGATGAACGACCCCAGGTTCATGGCCCGCATGCAGCGTATGGCGAAGATGGGCGGCGGCCCCAATCTTCCGTTCTAATGACGGTTCCGCAGTCAGCCCCGGTTCATCCCAGAGTTTGGGTCATCCTGGCGCTGGCGATGATCGGGCTGGGAATACTCGCTGTGTTCATCGACCGGCCTGCGACCTCGGATCGCGTGGTGATCCTGGCCTCTTCCCTGAACGACCGGGGAAGGGACGTGGGCCCCGGCATGGAGACCCTCCTGTCGGATTGTCTGGAAGTCCTGACCGGAGCCACGGTCATGCATGCCGCGGCGCTGCCCCCCCCGGCCATCCTGAAGCGCCTGCCGCCCGATGCGCGCCTGCTCCGATTCCAGGGCGGCCGTGAGGCGGACCGGCTGACCCTGGCCCTTGAATGGACGACCGTCGCCCGCCTCCTCTCGGACAAGCCCTGGATCGAGGAGCCCTGTCCCGATGAGCAGCCCTGGAAGACCATGGAACATGCCATCCAACATTGGCCCCTGGCCATCCGGCATCGGCGGCTGGAGCGGCTGATCCCCGAGTCATCTCCGAATTTTTGGCTGCTTCTGGAGGGCCTTTCCATCCAGGACGACCAGACTGCGGCTGAACATCTGGCTGCCTCCCAGAAGCTGACCGAGGATGAGCCCG
>CAIYNT010000271.1 GCA_903927605.1 uncultured Holophagaceae bacterium | reverse complement strand
CGAACTTTTCAGTTGGTCCCAAGGTTGGGGGAAGACCACATCCACGTGGTTGCCATCGCTGAAGACTGGTGCGGTGACGTGGTACGCCATGCCCCTGTGCTCCAACGCATGGCCGAGGCCGCCCCCCGATTGGAGGTCCGCTACATCAGCCGGCAGCAGCATCCGGATGTATTCATACGCTTCCTCACCAACGGTGGCGAGGCCATTCCCAAGTTCATCTTCCTAAGCGACCGCTTCGTGGAATGCGGCAACTGGGGGCCCATGCCCGCATGCTGCCGGGAGCTCATCGCCAGAGGCAAGGCCTCCGGCGATGTTGGGACAGCGAGGAAAAAGGTTTCGGCCTGCTATGAGCAGGACACGGTGCGCCGCAAGGTGGTCACCGAGCTCCTGCATCTTGTGGATATCGCCGCCAGCCAGGAACCCTAGGTCGGCTCAGAACTCTCCATCATCCGAAACATGAGGATCGCCCCGGCGGCAGCCACGTTGAGACTGTCCATGCCGGAGGTCATGGGAATGGCCACAGCCCGGTCGCAACGGGCGAGCTGTGCCTCATCCAGTCCGGTGTCCTCGGGGCCCATCACCAGGGCACTGCGGGTCGGGGGATGCCAACGCCGGGCATCCTCTGCCCCAGGAGTGAGTGCGGCGGCCGTAACTTCGGATCCCGGCACTGCCGCCTTCCAGTCCGCGAGGAACCCCCAGGGATTTTCAAATCGCCACACTGGAATGCGCCATACGGCACCCATGGAGACGCGCACCGTGCGCCGGGTCCACTGCCCGGGCCCCGGCCCTGCCAGTACTCCGTCCAGGCCAAGTGCGGCGGCGCTGCGCAGCAGCAGACCGAGGTTCTCGCTGTCGTAGAGGCGTGGTAGAACCAGGAGATGCAGAGCCTCGCGCAGGCTGGCCGTCGGAGGCGGTGCGGGCACCTGGGCACAGGCCATGAGGCCACGATGGAAAGGAAAGCCCGCTAGTTCCGATAGGGCCGAGGGCTCAGCTGTCAGCAGTTCCGTGCCCACAGGCAGATGGTCCCTGATCTCCCTTGCGGCTGAGGTCGTAGCCGCCACGGAAATCACCTTCATGTGGCCGGCGCGCGCAGCCCCCAGCAGATCCTCGACGAGGATTCGACCCTCCGCGATGAAGCAGGTCCCATAATCGGGATACTCCCGGGTACCCGCAAAGCGCAGATCACGGTAGGGGTCCCAGGGATCGAAGGCGGTCATGGGAGAAGCGTAACTCCCAAGTTCTAATTGCAGTTTCATGGGCGCTTTGGCCAACCCATTTCCCCCAGCACGAGGGAGGGGGGTTAAAAAATCAGGATGTGGCTTGGTCGGTGGAGGCTATACCTGCGGACGGGGGTGGGAATTTTTGATTCTAATGCATCTTATGCCTTCAATACAGGGGCTTACCGGTATTACCTCGATCGTTAACTATTTCTAAACTCAATAGATCATACAGTCGCTTAAGTGTCTGGTATGAAATATTCATGCCATTTATAACGTATTAATTTCATTAACACTTCTTGACTTACAGCCAGCCTGTCGCACTCTTTTATTCCTAGCTATGAGTTGTCCAATGAAGGCTTTCATCGATCAGCACAGGTTTTTTACACAACCCTTTGACACGTTTCACACACCATGGGGTATTGATTGAGAATGCATGTTTTATCACCTGGCCACTGGGCCCTGTCGGCAGTCCTTCCTGCCGATGGGACCTCATGCTGCCAGGCTGCCAGGGCCGGACAACTCGGTGCCTTGGCGACGGAACAGCCGACCCGGGTGCCTAGCGATGAATTCGCAAAACAGTCAGACGGCTGGATTCGCCAGGCTACCTCCCAGGGTGGACAGTCCCCGTCTCTCCCCAGTATGCGGCTTTACGTGACCGGTTCATTCCAGGCTGGAGCCATCCATGCGCACGCAGTTTGATTCGTTGCGCACTCAAATCAGTGTCCAGGTCGCACAGACTTGCACCCGCCCCGGTGTCCGCCACACCGTGAAGATCTTGCTCGACTCCAGTCTTGCTGCCATCGCCTGGGTAGCGGCTTTCAGCTTGGTTTATGGTGACTTTCCCAGCCCCCTCTCTGTCATCCAGTGGGTGGCCTTTGCAATGGCGGTGAATGTCACCTTCCAGCACACCCGTCAGCACTACCGTTTCACAGGCTTCGAGGAAGTCCGGTCACTCATGCTGAGCATGATGGTGATGATCGCCCTCGCTGTTGGGAGCTTCCTGGTAGATAGGTACCTCAACCTGGGGATCGAACATCCGAATGTCACACTGGCTGCGAGTTTGCTCACAGCGTTGATGTGGGTCCTGCTGCGCGCAGCCGTCGTCGATTTCTTCCGCCATCAGTTCTCAAGGAGTCACCCCCACCGCCCCACCGTGGAACGCCGGAAAACGCCGCGCAACGGGCCATCTTCGGCCAATGATCTGGCGCTCCTGACCCTCATCGTGGGAGCAGGCCAGGCTGGGGCTCAGCTTTGTCGTGAACTCCGATCGAATCCGGACCTGAAAAGCCGCGTGGTCGGATTCGTGGATGACGCATTTGAGAAACAGGGGGTCAAGATCCAGGGTGTCCCGGTGTTGGGACACTCGAAACTTCTTCCCATCATCATCAAAGAAACCCACGCCACTCAGGTGATTCTCGCCATGCCCAGTGCTCCCGGTTCCCGAATCCGGGAGCTGGCCAAGATTCTTCACGCAGAAGGTGTCCGCGTAAAGACCTTGCCAAGCATGGAGAACTTCTTGGGAAGGAACGCATGGAAGCCGGAACTTCGTGACATCGCCATCGAAGATCTGCTTCGCCGAGAGCCGATCCAGCTGGATCTTGGGTCCATCCATCAGGAACTGGCGGATTCAGTGGTGCTCATCACGGGCGCCGGAGGCTCCATTGGCAGCGAGTTGGCTCGGCAGGTGGCTGCTTTCCATCCCTCCCGGCTCGTTCTCTTGGGCCGTGGAGAGAACAGCCTTTGGGAAGTGGAACGCGAACTCCGCCGTCTCTACCCCAAACAACAATTTGAGGTCGAGCTGTGTGACATCCGGAACCCCAATCGATTACAACAAGCCTTCGAGGCCTGGCGCCCTCAATTCGTGTTTCATGCGGCCGCCCACAAGCACGTTCCCTACCTTGAGAGGCATCCAGAAGAGGGCGTTGAGAACAACATATTCGGCACCTTGAATGTGCTCCAGGCCACTCAGGCCGTTGGGGCAAAGAGATTCGTCAATGTCTCCACCGACAAAGCGGTGAACCCCACCAGCGTGCTGGGGGCCACCAAGCGCATCGCGGAATTCCTGGTCCTACAGGCTGCCGAAGACGAAGCCGAAGAGGGTCGGTACATGAGTGTCCGCTTCGGAAACGTCCTGGGTAGTCGCGGAAGCGTGATCCCGCTCTTCCATGATCAGATCCGCCATGGGGGTCCTCTCACGGTTACTGATCCCGACATGACTCGGTATTTCATGACCATCCCAGAAGCCAGCCAGCTGGTGCTTCAGGCCGGCATGCTGGGTGAAACGGGCAAGGTCTTTGTGCTCGACATGGGGGAACCTGTCCGCATCGTCGACCTGGCCACAGACATGGCTCGTCTCTCTGGGCTTACTCCAGGCTACGACATTGATATTCAGTTCACCGGCATCCGCCCCGGCGAAAAGCTGTACGAGGAGCTTTTCACCGACCAGGAGCAGAACAGATCGGATGTCCATGCCAAGGTTTTTGAAGCCGTCCAGGAACTGAAGAATCGAGCTGTGCTGGATCGAGTCCTCAGACACCTCCGGGACGCGGTCAACCTTCCCGACGGAACCCGCCAGCGGGCCATCGCTCGTGGGTTTATGGAACTAGTACCCACCTACCGCCCTTCTCCCACGGGTTTGGGAAAGCACATCTCGGAGCCTGTTCCCGCCATTGAGAGCCTTTTGCCTGTTCAAATGGATTCTCCCAAGATCGTTGTCCTGCGGCCCTCCATCCCCCTGGCCCGACTTCAATCCTGAGGAGGGTTCAGGACGTCCAACGCCCCAGGATTTCTGGTAACTTCATCTATACAAAAATCACCCGACGAGGAAAGACTTCTCAATAATTGATATTTACGGTATTTTCCTATCGTGGCCGCTTAGAAACTAAGGACCCGCACCTAGGTGATCGAGAATGGCTTTGGACATGACTTCCATAACCCCTGAGATCCGCGACTACATAGCGCGGAATTTCCTGTTCAGTGACAAGGGGTTCCAATACAGCGACGACGCGTCCTTCCTTGAAGAAGGCATCATCGATTCCCTGGGGATCATTGAGCTTGTGGCCTTCGTGGAAAAGAAGTTCGGCATTTCCGTTGCCGACCATGAGCTGTTGCCCAGCAACTTTGATTCCGTGAGCAAACTGAGCTCGTTCATTACGAGCAAATTGGCCGACGGTTCCTGACGGAGCCTTGGATGCTCGTCCACGAATTCCTGACCCACTCGGCCTCGCGCTTCCCTCAGAAGGTCGGCTTGGTTTGCGGCGGGCGGCGTTTGACCTATGCGGAACTGAACGAGATGTCGGACCGCCTTGGAAATGCCCTGGTTCTAGGGGGGGTGAGGAGAGGCGACCGGGTAGCCATCCATCTTCACAACTCCGTTGAAGCCGTGGTCGGTATCTTCGCGGTGCTGAAGGCCGGTGGCACCTTTGTGTTCATCAACGCCTCGACCAAGCCGGAGAAGCTGATCTACATTCTGAACAATTGCCGGGCCAAGGCCCTGTTGATGGACGCCCGGTCTGGCGGGGCCCTTGATCTATGGGAAGCAGTCCCTTCTCTGGCCCTTGGCATTCTGTGCGGCCCCCGGGGTGGGAATGGAGATACCCGCCTGAAGCACTTTGATGACATCCAGTCTGATGGTCCCGCGACACCCCTTCCCATCATCAACATCGATCTGGACTTGGCTTGTCTGATCTACACGTCGGGGAGTACCGGCGAGCCGAAAGGCGTGATGTCCGACCATAGCAATGTGGATTTCGCAAGTACATCCATCATGACTTACCTGGAGAGCCGGACAGACGACATCGTCCTCAATGTTCTGCCCCTCTCCTTCGATTACGGGCTGTATCAACTCCTGATGACGTTCAAGGCCGGCGCGACTCTGGTTCTTGAGCGTTCTTTCATGTACCCGGCTGTGATCCTCCAACGGATCCAGGAGGAACATCCCACCGGTTTCCCGGGTGTTCCTACCGTGTTTGCCATGCTGCTCCAGATGGACCTGAGCGCCTTCGATCTATCCAGCCTCCGCTACATCACCAACACTGCGGCCGCCCTTCCCCCCAGCAAAATCCTTGAGCTCCAGGCGGCCTTCCCCGGTGTCACGCTCTACTCGATGTACGGCCTCACCGAGACCAAACGCACCCTCTACCTTCCACCAGGCCAACTCTCCACGCGGCCAGGATCCGTTGGGGTACCCATCCCCGGCACTGAAGCCTGGCTCGAAGATGAGTCCGGACAGCGCCTGGGCCCAGGCGGGACGGGCGAGTTGGTGGTGCGGGGCCGGCATGTGATGCGTGGCTACTGGGAATCCCCGGAGGCGACCGCCAAGCGGTTCCGGCCCGGCCTCGTTCCCGGCGAGCGGCTTTGCTATTCCGGAGATCTGTTCCGTCAGGACGAGGAAGGGTTTTTCTATTTCATCAGCCGGAAAGACGACATCATCAAGTGCCGTGGAGAAAAGGTCGCGCCCAAGGAAGTGGAGAACGTCCTTCATATGCTTCATGGGGTTACGGCGGTGGTGGTAGGAGTTCCCGATCCCACCGCGGGTGAGGTGGTGAAGGCATTCATCGTGGCCAATGGAACGCCACTGACGGAAGCCCAAGTGATCGCTCACTGCCGGGCACACCTGGAGGATTTCATGGTGCCCAAGTACGTCGAATTCAGGACTGAACTGCCCATGACCTCCTCCGGAAAGATCAGCAAGCTCGGGCTTGTCTAGATGTGCGGCATCGTCGGGATTTGCGATCTGCGCGGCATAAGACCCGTGGAGGAAACCTCCATCCGCCAGATGCTGGGCATGATCCGTCACCGGGGTCCCGACCAGTTTGGGGTCTACCTGGACAGGTCCGTGGGAATGGGCAACGCGCGCCTGAGCATCATCGACTTGAGTTCCGGTCAGCAGCCCATTTCCAACGAGAACGGCACCCTCTGGGTCGTGTTCAACGGAGAGATCTTCAACCACCCTGAACTGCGGGAGGAACTCGAGAGGCTGGGGCACCGGTACTCCACCAACTGCGATACAGAAACCATCCTCCACGCCTATGAGGAATACGGTCCGGGGTGTCTGTCCCGTTTCAATGGTCAGTTCGCCATCGCCATCTGGGACACCGAAAATCGCGCCCTCTTCATGGCCCGGGACCGCCTCGGGGTCCGACCCATCTTCTACACAGTGAACGATGGCACCCTGGTCTTCGGGTCCGAGATCAAGGCCATTTTGGCTGCACCAGGTATCGCCGCCACAGTGGACCCGGTGGCCCTGGACCAGATTTTCACCTTCTGGAGCCCCCTTTCCCCCCGGTCTTTCTTCCGGGGCATTCAGGAAGTCCCCGCTGGACATTGGATGCTCGTCAAGGAAGGCCAGATCACGGTGAAGCCCTACTGGGAGCTGACCTTCCCCGAAGAGGATCAAGCACCGATCCGATCCAGGCAGTCGTACCTGGAGGAGTTCCGGGCACTCCTCATCGACGCCACCAGGATCCGCCTCCGGGCCGACGTGCCCGTGGGGGCCTACCTGAGCGGGGGGCTCGATTCCTCTACCATCACCGCCATCATCCGGAACTTCACGTCCAATCCGCTGGAGACGTTCTCCATCTCCTTCACAGATCCAGCCTTCGACGAGAGTGGCTATCAAAGCCGCATGGCGGAGGCCTTGGGCACGGACCACCATGTGGTGTACGCCACCCATGCGGACATTGGCAGGGCCTTTCCCGACGTGATCTGGCATACGGAGACGCCCATCATGCGGACCTCTCCGGCGCCCATGTTCCTCTTATCGGGCCTCGTGAGGGAGCAGCAGTTCAAGGTGGTCCTCACAGGCGAAGGCGCCGACGAATTCCTGGCAGGCTACGACCTCTTCAAGGAGGCCAAGATCCGCCGGTTCTGGGCGGGTCGGCCCGACTCACAGTTCCGCCCAGGGCTGTTCAACCGCATCTATCCATGGCTGGCCGGGCTGTCCCGGGCGAACTACGCGCAGGCCTTCTTCGGCATGGGACTCACGGAGATACAAGCCCCTGACTATTCCCACAGCATCCGGTGGCGCACCACGGCCAGGGCGAAGCGGTTCTTCAGCGAGGATCTGCAACGATCCATCCAGGAAGGCGGGCAGGAACTCACTCCCTTCTACCCGGACGGATTCGATGCATGGGATCCTCTGCACAAGGCGCAGTACCTGGAAATTTCCATCTTCCTCTCCCAGTATCTGCTGTCCTCCCAGAGCGACCGTGTGGCCATGGGGCATTCCGTGGAGGGACGGTTCCCATTCCTGGACCACCGGATGGTGGAGTTCTGCAACCGTCTCCCCCCCACTCTGAAGCTGAGGGGGCTCACGGAGAAGTATTTGCTGAAGGAGATCAGCCGGGAATGGCTTCCCGCGGACATCACCGACCGGCCCAAGCAGCCCTTCCGGGCCCCGATCCACCGGGCCTTCTTCAATGAAACTCCGCCGGACTATCTGGAGGAGCTCCTCTCCCCTTCGACCCTGAAGGCCTCCGGTTTCTTCAATCCCCAGGCTGTGGAACACCTGGTCGCCAAGCTCAAACAGGGCCTTGCTTTGAGCGAAACGGACGACATGGCCCTGGCCGGCATCATCTCGACACAACTGGTGGACCGGCAGTTCCTGTCCGGTTTCAGACTTGCCACAACCCTCGGCGGTTCCGACGATGTGAAGGTCGTCCGCGGGAAGGGTTCATCTCCCGGAGTGCAGCCATGTCTTTGAACAGAAGCGTTCTTGATATCGATGCGGCGGCGGAGACCGATCGGATCGTGAAATGGTTGAGGGAGAATATGCGGGGACTTCACCGCACCGGGGCCGTGCTCGGCATCAGTGGAGGGATCGATTCCTCGGTCTGCCTGGCGCTGTGCGTCAAGGCCTTCGGCCCGGAGCGGGTGATACCCCTACTATTGCCCGAAAAGGATTCAGATCCCGCTTCCGAGGACCTCGCTCGGATGCTGTCGGCCCACTACGGGGTCACGCCCATCCTGGAGATCATCACCGGGGCTCTGGACGGGTATCAGTGCTACGAGCGCCGGGATGAGGCCATCGCCCGGATCTTCCCGGAATACGATGCGAAGAAAGGATACCTGGCGAAGATCGTCCTTCCTCCCGGCCTGCTGGACCAGGGAACCCTGAACGTCTATTCCCTGACCATCATCACGCCCGATGGGCAGGAAAAGAGCGCACGCCTGCCAGCGGCCGAATTCGCCCAGATCGTGGCCGCCTCCAACTTCAAGCAGCGCACCCGCACAGCGATGCTCTACTACCATGCGGAGCTCCGGAATTTCGCCGTCATCGGCACTCCCAACAAGAACGAGCACGATCAGGGATTTTTCGTCAAGCACGGCGATGGGGGGGTTGACCTGAAGCCCATCGTCCATCTGTACAAGACCCAGGTGTACCAGTTAGCCCGCCATCTGGACGTTCCCGAGATCATCCAGAAGCGCACACCGACCTCTGATACGTACAGCGCGCCAGCGACCCAGGAGGAGTTCTTCTTCCGTCTTCCCTTCGACATCATGGACCTGCTCTGGTACGCCCAGGAGAACCAGGTCTCCCCGGAGGAGACAGCCCAGGCCCTGGACATGACCCCCGCCCAGGTGCGTAACGCCTTCGAGGATTTCACCCGGAAGACGCGCTCGACCCACTACCTGCGGACGCCGCCCCTGGACATGACTGCCCTCGGCAGTCCAATTCCCGCAGGCCGTTGAGTGAGGCGAGTACAGTCCGTCGTACCTTCGACTCCACCGGAGGAAAATGTCATGAAATCCAGACCCTTCCATCCGCACTGCAAGCCGTTCTCTGCAGCAGCCACGACCATTAATGCCTTTAGCTTTGGCGCGCTGGTGCTTATGGTCCCCATCCTCGCCTCCTGCTCCAGGACCACAGCGCCTGGAACTTTGGATTCCAAGGAGCATGCTATGCCCAATGCCGCCAGAACCACCCGGATTGCCTTCCTGCATCACAGCACGGGCGAGGTCATCTGGAAGGGTGGCGTTCCCCAGTTCATTCAATCCTGGAACACAGCCCACGGCACCAACTACGAGATCACGGAATTGCCCTATCCGAATACCGCTGGGGGTCATACCTGGCTGAGGAGCCACCTGCCCGCCAGGATCTTCAACAAGCTGATCCATGACCACTATCCGTGGGATAACCAGCCCTACGACTACTGGAATCTCTGGGTCGCCCACACGGGCGAAAACCGTGACAGGGCCGAGTTTAACCTTGATGATCTCGCCCGGTCCTACGATGTAATTGTCTTCAAGCACTGCTACCCCATCAGTAACGTCAAACCTGACGACGGGTCGCCCAGCGTATCCTCTTCGAAACAGTCCCTTGCCAACTATAAGCTGCAGTACGAAGCCCTGAAGGTGCGCATGCACCAGTTTCCCCAGACCCGGTTCATCGTATGGACGGGACCGGCCCTAACGCAGGGTGTTACCAACCCCGAGGATGCAGAGCGTGCACGACAGTTCGCTACTTGGGTGAGGGCAACGTGGGACGAGAAAGGTGACAACATCTTTGTCTGGGATTTCCGTGAATTGGAAACCAATGGAGGTCTTTACCTGCCACCTGAGAACGCACTCGACCCGATGGAACCTTATCCAACCAAGGCATTGGCAGCTAAGGTCGCTCCGCTCCTGGGTCGGCGCATCGTGGATGTCATGGAGGGTCGGGGTGACAGTTCCAGTCTCACAGGGCAGTGAAGCTTTGGACAAAATCGGACAATCAGGGAGGTGGGAATGATGCCAGCAGATCTTGAGCAACTGAAGGCTGAGGTGGTGGCAATTATCTCCAAAGAGGCGGGGGCCAGGGCCGAGGACGAGGCAGTCAGCATCCTCGACGCTGCGCGGGCTACGAATCCGGAGGGCTGTTGGAAACTGGCCCTGGAATGGGCTGGAAGGCGCGCTACGGGGGCCCCCCTTGGCCTCGTCATCGGTAGGCAGCGGTTTCTCGGCATCGACCTCCTGGCTACAGAAGACGTGTTGGCCCCTCGGGAGGAAACGGAAATTCTCGGGAACGAGGTCCTCACCATTCTACGATCCCTTGCCCAGGAAGATCCGGAGCGGGAATTGCGGATGATCGACATGGGCTGTGGGTCGGGGAACATTGCTTGCGCAGCGGCCAAGTCGGTGCCTCAAACAAGAGTGTGGGCATCGGATATCACCCAATCCTGCGTCGACTTGACCCGAGCAAATGTGACCCACTTGTCCTTGCAGGATCGGATCCAGATCACCCAGGGTGATCTCTTCGCACCTCTCACGGCAAGAGGACTCGAAGGCACTATGGATCTTGTGGTGATGAACCCACCCTACATACCCTCGACATCGCTAGCGAATTCTCACGCTGGATTGCTTAAGCATGAGCCGAGAGAGGCATTTGATGGTGGACCCTATGGGATCTCTATCCTCACCAGGCTTCTCCAGGAGGCTCCACTCTTCCTCAAGAGCCAAGGGCACCTCCTCTTTGAATTCGGACTAGGACAAGTCAGAATGGTTCGATCTCTAGTCGAGAAGAAGAATCTCTATTCCGGCTTTCGATTCACCCTGGATACAAAAGGGGAGCCTCGGGTAGCTGTGCTCAGGAGATAGGCCACCCCATTCTTGCCTCCACCTTGCCAGAGGCCCTACCCTCGACCTCGCAAAGCGTTGCCATGCTCCTTCTGTGTCTGTTCCTGAAATAGGAAGGGGCATTATAATCCGAAGCCATAAGGAACTAGACATGAGCGTGATAAGTACATTCAAGACGGTTTATCGAAAATTCATGTTGTATCGGCTCCGCAAGGCCGGACTCACCATTCCTGACGATTGCACCTTGATGAGGCCGTTCCCCAATTTTGGAGACGAACCCTACCTGGTCACCATCGGGCACCACGTAGGCTTCGCTGCCGAGGTGCTGTTCATCACCCATGATGGAGGCACGCGTGTCTTCAAGCAGCAGGAGCGCTACAAGAAGGTGCTGAAGTACGGCCGGATCACGATTCTGGACAATTGCGTCATTGGCCAGAGAGTCATCATTCTTCCCGGAGTGACCATCGGACCGAACTCAGTGGTGGCCGCAGGATCGGTGGTGTCCAGGAACGTGCCTCCAGGCGTCCTCGCCGCCGGCAACCCCGCCAAGCCTGTCATGACCATCCACCAGTACGCAGAGTGGTCTCTTGCCGCAACTCCGGATTACAACGAAGAGGACTACCGAAAGAACAAAAGGAAATTCCTTGAGAACTTCCACATGAGGGGAGGGCCCTTGAATCGGGCCAAACGGCGAGAGCAAGAGACTGCCAATGATTCCATCCCTGGCGGGAATAATTAAGCGCTGCCCATGATAGTGCCTGGGTTGGTGAACGGTTTGCGCCTGATTTAGAGAATCTGCTGCACGATTCCGGAAATCTCATCGAGTGACTCGACAACCAAGTCTGATGTGGCATTGGGGTCTTCACAGACCGCTGACGAATGAAGGTTGCGCCCGTCACGCACCAGCACTGTGGTCCAGCCTAGGCGGTTCGGCGCGATAAAATCCTTAGCGGGGTTGTCACCAACATAGAAGAACCTCGCAGCAGTCGGATGGGCTGCCATCACCTGCTCGAAACTCCAGGAATGGGGTTTCCAGTAATCACGCCCCCTCTCATCAGTGAAGACCACCGGATTGAATGGGAAGGGGAGAGCCAGGGCTGACCACTTGCGTCGTTGGACCTCCAGCCATCCGTCAGATACCAGGGCCAGCTTCCCACCTCTGCCCACGATGACTGAAAGCAGATCGGTCGCGCCAACACGTGGATGCAGAATCGGCTCATGGTCACGGTAAGCCTGTTTGAGCTTGGGCAACCACCAACCAGGGTCGAGATTTCTCTCCTGAAGCAGGCGTTGGAAGCCATCCGAGGCTCGTTCTGCCCGCCAAAGTTGCACCAAACGGTCCCCGGCCCTTTCGCCGGCAGGCGGAGTGAGGGCATCGATGAGCCCCCCGGCTGCGCACAGCCCTGACTCCACGTAGTCCTCTTCCGAGATAAGTGTGTCGTCAAGGTCGAAGCAGAACACCGGCCCGGAGCGCATCAGGGGGCAAGACCCCGCACGAAGATGGCATCATCGAAGCGAAGCATGGTGAGACCATCCTCCCATCCGTCAAACGTCGGGATCGATTCACCACCCACCATTCGCAGGATCCAAGAAGGGTAGTTGGCGCCCGCTGCATAAGAGAGGGGGAACCCTCCACCGAAGCGCAGGTTGACTTCAAAGAACACGAACTTCGCATCGGGTTGGCGGAAACACTGGAGCGTAATGCACCCACGACAACCGCCGAGCGCGGTCACCAGTTGCGAGGCGGCCTCCATCATCGCGCGGTCTTTGACGGTGATCCCTTTGGAGACCTCGCCCGCCCGGGTCTCAATCCGCCTTCGAGGAACGGCACACCGGACAACGCCCTGGAGGTCGGCGAACACATCGATGGTGAACTCCTCGCCTTCCTCGAGGGATTGAACAACTGGGCCATCGATTCGATCAAGGTGCCAGCGAAGTTCCAGAGCGTTGTTGATGCGGGTCGCCCCGATGCTGCTGCTCCCGCCGGAAGGTTTTAGGAAGAGCGGGTACGAGAGCGCTTCAGGGTAGCCAAGCTCATCCGTTCGGTAGACATGGGGCACATCGAACCCAAGCTCCCGGAACCGTGACACGCTCTTGGCCTTGTCGCGAGAGATGAGGACCTGCTCCAGATCACTCACAATGACCTGACAGCCCTCTTGCAAAAACATGTCGCGATGGCGGGCCAGGACCACAAGCTCGGTATCGATGAGCGGGATGATGATCTTCACCTGCTGTCGGCGGACGATCTCGATCAATCGGTTGACGTACTCGCGATCGGTGACGTGGGGAACAAGAAAGCCCTCATCCACATCGTGGAAACCTGCACTGAGACGGGATACATCGGCACCAAGTAACCGCGCACGTGGCGAATAAGCTGCCAATTCTGTCCGGAAGGCCCTCGCCAAGGCAACTCGCCGTCCTATGCTTGTGAGAAGAACGGTCATTGGGCCTCGATCTCCATTGATGTACCGGCGCTTGTTTTCATTTTAACCATGTTTGCCCCTCCATTATGCAGTCCATGGGTCCTTTATTTGCTACCCTCTTGTACAGAGGTTTGCGCTTGACCCAGTGGTGGGACTCTTCGACCTTTAATGAAGAAAATGAGAGGAGCCGGCCTGCAGGCAAGCTTGAAAGTGAGCGCTATTTCGTTGAATTGTGTGGGGTCACGTCTCAGTAAGAATAATTATCATGGCTACGGGAAAGGACCATTAATGCGTGGACTTCTGATTGTCGGAGCGGGCGGCCATGGGAAGGTCGTGGCGGACATCGCCCTTCAATTGGGGAAATGGGAGAACATCGCCTTCCTGGACGACCTGTACCCCACGACCCGACAGGTGCTCGAATGGATGGTCATCGGGAGAATCCCAGATGCGAACCAATTCTGTGAGGCATACCCGGAAGCCATTGTGGCAGTTGGGGCCAATTCACTCAGGCTCGGGATCCAGAAACAGATGTCCCAGATGGGATTCCGCTTCCCGGTGCTAGTACACCCCGATGCCTCTGTCAGCCGGTTTACCACCATTGGGGCAGGGACGGTCATCTGCCCTCAGGCGGCCGTCATCACTGGTTCCCAGGTGGGCCTTGGGGTCGTCATCAACACGGGGGCGTCGATTGGCCACGACTGCATATTGGCAGACGGCGTTCATGTGGCACCCGGAGTGAGACTGGCGGGTAATGTGTCCATCGGGGAAGGCAGCTGGATCGGAATCGGGGCGACCGTCAAAGAGTGCGTAACCATCGGGAGCGCAGTCACCGTGGGTGCAGGCAGCACAATTCTTTCCGATATTCCTGCGGGAGCGACTGTGGTCGGGTCTCCGGGGAAAATCATCAGTTCACTAAGCTGAGATGGACCCACAGCATCCTTCCTCCTCCGTTTCGGTAGCCTCACCGACCGAATCAAACGCATTCATGAGCGGGTTGACGAGGCCATAAAACAGATTGATAGTCGCAACAGCCATCGAATCCTTTGATCGATGCCCCATCAGCTGTTCATTCGTAGATTGGATGCCTCCAGATGGATATTGTCTTCCTCACAGATCACCTCGTGCGTGGTGGCGCTGAGACACAGCTGACTCGCATCGCGGCTACCCTTAAGCGGCGGGGCTGGTCAGTGGGAATCATCACCATGCTCCCGTCTGTGGAATTCCTCGAGGACATCCATCAAGCAGACATACCCTTATTCGAGTGTTCGAGGAGCCTGCCAAGACTGTCCCACCTCGCATTTCTCGTGGCCTTCCGCCTAGTCCGCCAGTTGGTACGCTGGCGCCCATCTGTGCTCATTACTTTTAATTACCACAGCGACATCATGGGCCGGGTCTGCGGGAGGCTGGCCGGGGTTCCGGCTATTATCGCCTCGCAGCGCACCGCCCATGTGAAGAC
Source organism: uncultured Holophagaceae bacterium (assembly GCA_903927605.1). The sequence continues at coordinate 2,093 of CAIYNT010000271.1, read as the reverse complement.
GCCCTTTAGGGAGAAAATCTATCGTGTCACTGAAGGTCTCATTCAACTGACCGTTTCCAACTCTCATGCGGCAATCGCCTACATGTTGAAGAGGGAGATCCTCACGCCCACGAAGACGATGGTGATTCCGAATGGAATCCTTGCATCGTCCTTCCCGGCCCCCATCACCCGCGAAGCGGCAAGGAGGGAGTTTTCCCTCTCCCCAGATGCGTTCATCTGGCTTGCGGTTGGCAATCTGAGACCTGCAAAAGACTATCACACCCTATTGGAAGCTGCGGAACGCTGCGCCTCGGTCCACCCGGCCTTCCACCTGCTCATAGCCGGCTCCGGCGAGGAGGAGGAGGCCCTGCGCGCAGAGGCGGAACGGCGCCACTTGACAGGCAAAGTCCACTTCCTTGGCATGCGCAAGGATGTTTCTCGCTTACTGCGGGCCTGCGATGCTTATGTGCTTTCCTCGGCATGGGAAGGCTTGCCTAATTCGGTCATGGAAGCTATGGCATCAGGAGTCCCTGTGGTAAGCACTGATGCCGGAGGAGCGCGGGAACTGCTAGTCCAGGATGTCTGCGGTTACATCGTACCGATCCGGGACCCCGAAGCCCTCTCGGCCCGGATGAACCATGTGATGGCGATGGGAATGGAAGAACGGCTCCGGATGGGTGACGCGGGCCATGATCGCATTGCGAAATGCTTTGACAACGAGCGGGTAGTGGATCGCTGGGAAGTCATGATCCGGCAGGTGATAAGATCCGCGAGGAGACCACAGCCGTTTCTGGGTAAGACTGATGCAAGAAACCCGATAGTCCTGGTTGAGCCAGTTAAATCTAGGGAGGCTCCCCCTCCCGGATTCATCATCTCCCTCGATTTCGAGCTGATGTGGGGCAATCGCGAGAAACGGACCATCGAGGACTATGGTGCAAACATTCTTGGTGAGCGCCAGGCCATTCCCGCCATGCTCCGCCTTTTCAAGCACTATGGAGTCAAGGCCACCTGGGCCGCGGTCGGCATGACCTTATTCGAACGCCGGTCGGACCTGATGGCCCACTTGCCCGACATGCGTCCGACCTATGAAGAGTCGAGGCTCAATCCGTACCTCCACCTGGATGCTGTTGGAGCCGATGAGAAGCAGGACCCCTATCATTTCGGATTGGGTCTGGTGAAACAAATTCTGGATTGCGACGGAATGGAACTGGGGAGTCATACTTTCTCCCATTACTACTGCCTTGAAAAGGGGCAAGATTCCACTCAATTCAAGGCCGATCTCGAGGCTTTCTTTGAGGCTGCAAGTCGACTCTCCATCCGCCCCACCAGCTTTGTATTCCCTCGAAACCAGTTCAATTTGAAATATCTATCGGTGTGCTCGGATCTTGGTTTCAACGTATTCCGAGGAAACGAATCGTCCTGGATGTACCGGGGAGCCAGGGAACTGGAGCAGACTTCAGGTCGACGGGTTGCAAGGTTGGCGGACAACTACATCAACATCACGGGCCACCATGGGTTTGTCCCTCGGCGATTCCTTGATTGCAACATGGTCAACTGTCCCTCCAGCCGATTCCTCAGGCCCTATTACCCGAAGCTTGCGTGGTTGGAGGGAATGCGGCTCCACCGCATACAGACGGCCATGGAGAGTGCGGCTCGCAGAGGCGAATCCTTCCACCTGTGGTGGCACCCCCACAACTTCGGAACCAATCTCAACGAGAACTTAGCAATTCTGGAAGAGCTGCTCCGGTTCCATATGGTTCTCCGAGAGCGCTACGGCGTCCAGCCTATGACCATGGGCGAGGCAGGCCGATATGCTCTCGCAGCCGAGGGGTCAATTTAAGGTGAACTCTTGAAGCAACGATAAGGTGATTGCATCTGAGCCACACCAGCAAAGTCTGGCCCCACAAATGGCACGGATTGCTCCTCAAACTCAGATCCTAATACCAAAGTGAGCGACAGCACCACAGGAACCCCTATTGATCATCATCGACCATCAGGTTAGTTAATTGTTATGGATATACTCCACCGCCCCGGTATTCCCTTGGACACCCATTTGGGGACAATCCCCTGAGAGGTGCCAATGAAGAAGAAGGAAGAAACCCAGCCGGTAGGGG
>CAIYNT010000270.1 GCA_903927605.1 uncultured Holophagaceae bacterium | reverse complement strand
TGGTGAAGAGCGGCAACCAGGTCTTCGCGATCCCCGGCACCGCCGTGGAGGAGACCCTCATCGTCCCGCCCGAGACCATCTCGCACCTCACCAGCCGCCAGGCCATCAACTTGCGCGGTGAGGTGCTGGGCGTCTGTCGCCTCAAGCATCTGCTGAAGTCGGCGGCCCCCGACAACATGGCCGACGAGGCCGACGGGCTTTCCGTGGTGGTGGTCTCGGCCGCCGGCCGACGCATGGGCATCATCGTGGACAGCTTCGTCCGTCGCCAGGAAGTGGTCATCAAGCCCCTGGCACCCTACCTGGCCAGTCTGCCCGGGATTAGCGGCGCCTCCGTCATGGGCGATGGTGGTGTGGTGCTGATCCTGGATCCCGCAGAGCTCCTGCAGCTCGCCGTCCAGGAGGCCGTGTGAGCCTTGGCGTTGTCCCCTCGCCCTCATCCGAGGCACGGGTCCGCGCCCAAGGCCAGGCGTCTGTCCACCATCGGTTCATGACCTTCTTCTTGAATGAGCGGGCCTACGGGCTTCCGCTGCGCCATGTGGCCGAGATCACGCCCTTCCGGGAGCTGAACAAGCTGCCGCACATGCCCCGGTCCGTGGAGGGCATCCTCGACCTGCGCGGGCGCGTGGTTCCCGTGGTGAACCTGCGGGTGCGGATGTCCATGCCGCCGCTGGAGCCCTCGAAGACCGGCACCATCCTGGTGCTGGACCTGGCGGGGACCGCCACGGGCCTGCTGGTGGACTCCGTCGACGCCGTCGTGAACATCCCCGCGGAGGATATCGTCCCGGCCAGTCCGCTGCTGGCCGGACTGGATGGCGCCTGGGTGGAGGGATTCATCGTCCAGGGCGAGCGGGTGGTCACCCTGCTCGATGCCGCTCTCATCGCCAACCATGGCATCGGGCACACTCAGGGGAAGCAGATTCTCGCGGCCCTCAGCCTTGAGGAGCGCCTTGACGACGGCCTGAAGCGGCTCATCGAGATGGCACCGTCCAAGGAGGGAAGTGAGCATCGCGTGCTGCCCCAGATTGAGACGTCAATCTCCTACACGGAACAGGAAATGGCCAAGGTGCTGGACCGGGTGGAAGCCATGCTGTCCAGCACCGACAAGGTCTTCAGTGGCATTGCTTATCTTAAGCAGGAGGCTGGGCTCGGCAAGCTGAAGGGGCACGAGCGCGACATTGCGGAACTGGAACGCACGAATCAGGAGATGCAGGACACGGTCTTTGCCCTCATCCAGCAGATGCAGTTCCAGGACATCGCTCGACAGAAGCTCGAGCGGGTCATGGCCCACCTCAGAGGCATGCAGGGCGCGATCTCCGGGAAGTTCAGGGCGGCCAAATAAGGCCGTGGGCCTTTGGGCTGTGGGCAGTGGGAAAGACGGGGCCAAGCGGTACGATCGGCCGCTCATCATCATTATTGGCCCAAGAAAAAAAGAGGATTGCGGTCGTCAGGCTGCCGCTGATGCTCGCCCACAGCCCACAGCCCACAGCCCACAGCCCACAGCCCACAGCCCACAGCCCACACCCCACAGCCCACAGCCCCTGGAGCCCTGTCCATTCTCCGGGCACAATGGAAGATTCGGCCCTGGAGTCCCCGTGAGCAGCCAGCCCTTTACCGAAGTCCGCTTTCTCGCCGACCAGGTCGGCGAGACCGTCCGGCTGCGGGGTTGGGTCCGTAATGCCCGCACCAGCAAGACCCGCTTCATCGAGCTGCGGGACGGTTCGGGCTTCGTGCAGTGCGTGGTGGGAGCGGCCGAGGCCGATCCCGCCAGCTACGAGCTGGCGGGGAAGCTCACCCAGGAGGCGGCCATCGCGGTGACGGGCCTCGTCCAGCAGCACCCGAAAACGGGCCAGCCGGAACTCCTGGTGAAGTCGCTCGAACTGATCGGCGGCAGCGCGGACTTCCCCATCACCCCGAAGGAACATGGCACCGAGTTCCTCATGGAGAACCGCCACCTCTGGCTGCGCAGCCGCCGTCAGTGGGCCATCCTGCGCATCCGCCACACCCTGGTGAAGGGCATCCGCGACTTCTTCGATGAGGATGGCTTCACGCTGCTCGACGCGCCCATCCTCACGCCCAGCGCCTGCGAAGGCACCAGCACGCTGTTCGGCACCGAATACTTCCACGAGGGCATGGCTTTCCTCAGCCAGTCGGGCCAGCTCTACCAGGAGCCGGGCATCGCGGCCTTCGGCAAGACCTACTGCTTCGGTCCCACCTTCCGCGCCGAAAAGAGCAAGACGCGCCGCCACCTCACGGAATTCTGGATGGTGGAGCCGGAAGTGGCCTTCGCCCACTTGGATGAC
>CAIYNT010000269.1 GCA_903927605.1 uncultured Holophagaceae bacterium | reverse complement strand
GGCACCGTAGAAGTAGCTGAGGGAGATGTCCTTGATGACGGGCTTGTTGTTGTAGATCTTGCTGACCCGCATCATCGAGTAGATGATCTCAGGCTGCTCGCTGACAGTCTTGGCCATGGCGGAATCCGACAAAAAAGGCCGCGCGAGGCGCGGCCTTTCTAGGATACCGGATTCAGCTTCCTACTGCTCCAGCGCAGCCTGGGCCGCCGCAAGGATGGCGATGGGCACACGGTAGGGGCTGCAGCTCACGTAGTCGAGCCCCACGCGGTGGAAGAAATTCACGCTGCGGGGATCGCCGCCATGCTCGCCACAGACTCCCAGCTTGATGCCGGGCCGGGCCGCCCGACCCTTTTCGCAGGAGATGCGCACCAGCTCGCCGATCCCTTCCTGATCGAGACTCTGGAAGGGATCATCCTCCAGAATCTTCTTCCCGACATATTCCGGCAGGAAGGTGCCGGCATCATCGCGGCTGAAGCCGAAACCCATCTGGGTGAGGTCATTGGTTCCAAAGCTGAAAAACTCAGCCTCCTGGGCAATGCGGTCCGAGGTGATGGCCGCCCTGGGAATTTCGATCATGGTACCGATGGGGCAGGCAAACTGGACGCCGCGTTCCTTGTTCACCTGGGCGATCTCGTCAAGCATCTCTGTCTTGGTGTAGGCCAGTTCACGCACGGTCCCGATGAGCGGGACCATGATTTCCGGAATGGCCTTGATGTCTTTGGCAGTCACATTCAACGCGGCTTCGGCAATGGCCCGAACCTGCATGCGGATGATCTCGGGGAAGGTGATGCCAAGGCGACAACCCCGGTGGCCCATCATCGGATTGAATTCGTGAAGCTGGGCCACACGGCGTTCCACGGTGCCCAGGTCCACACCCAGCACCTCGGCCATCTCTCTCTGGCCCGGCTCATCCTGGGGCAGGAACTCATGCAGGGGGGGATCCAGCAAGCGGATGTTCACAGGCAGACCATTCATGGCCGTGAAGATGCCCTCGAAATCCGCACGCTGCATGGGCAGCAGCTTGGCCAGGGCCTTCTTCCTGCCTTCGATATCCGTGGCGAGGATCATCTCGCGCACGGCGAGAATGCGATCACCTTCGAAGAACATGTGCTCAGTGCGGCAGAGACCGATGCCTTCCGCGCCGAAGGCCCGGGCGACAGCCGCATCGTGGGGCGTATCCGCGTTGGTTCGGACCTTCATGCGCTTGGCCTCATGGCTCCAGGCCATGATCTTGGCGAAGCGCTGATAGAGTTCGCTGTCCTCGGCCTTCAGGCGATTGTCGACCAGCACCTGGTTGACTTCAGATGGATGGGCACTGAGTTTGCCGAGGAATACCTCACCTGTGGATCCGTCCATGGAGATCCAGTCCTGGCCGGCCTTGAGCTCGCAGGAACCAACTCTTACAAGGCCACGGTCCAAATCGATCTGAATGGCGGATGCGCCGCATACACAGGGTTTGCCCATGCCACGGGCCACCACAGCCGCATGGCTGGTCATGCCGCCGCGCGCCGTGAGGATGCCCTGGGAGGCCACCATGCCCGAGATGTCCTCGGGGCTGGTTTCCACGCGTACCAGTACTACAGGACCTTCCTGGGCCATCTTCTCCGCCTGATCTGCGGTAAGAGCGATCCGACCTGTGGCCGCTCCAGGACCAGCATTCAGGCCCTTCGTCAACAGCTGACCTTCCTTACGCAGGCGGTCCTTCTCCTTGGGATCGAAGACTGGCGCCAGCAGTTGGGAAAGGCTATCGGCATCAATGCGCTTGAGCGCTGTATGGCTATCGATGAGGCCCTCATCCACCAGATCAATGGCAATTCGGATGCCGGCCATGGCCGTCCGCTTCCCATTACGGGTCTGCAGCAGGTAGAGCTTCCCGCGCTCAATGGTGAACTCGATGTCCTGCATGTCCTTGAAGTGGGTCTCCAGGCGCTTGCAGGTTGCGTCCAGTTCCGCAAAGGAAAGGGGCATCGCTTCCTCAAGGCTCTTCAGCCCAGTGCCCTCTGCTTGCGAGCGCGTGATGGGCTGAGGGGTTCGGATGCCCGCCACCACATCCTCACCCTGGGCATTGATGAGGTACTCTCCGTAGAAAAGTTTCTCGCCGGTGGCGGGATCCCTGGTGAACGCCACGCCCGTGCCGCAGTCATCGCCCATGTTGCCGAAGACCATGCTCTGTACATTGACACCGGTACCCCAGTCATCGGGAATGCGGTGCAGACGCCGATAGGTGATGGCGCGTCCCGTGTTCCAGCTTTCAAAGACGGCCCGGATGGCGCCCCACAGCTGTTCCATGGGTTCCTGCGGGAAGGCCTTGCCGGTCTCCTCCAGCACAATGCCTTTGAAGGTCGCGACAAGTCCCTTCCAATCTTCCGCGCCCAGATCCGTGTCCAGGTGCTTGCCCAGCCGCTCCTTGGCCCGCTCTAGTTCCACCTCGAAAAGGGCATGCTCGACGCCGAGCACCACATTGCTGTACATCGTGATGAAACGGCGGTAGGAATCCCAGGCGAAGCGTGGGTTCCCACTGGCGCGTTCCAGGGCTAGAACCGTGTGGTCATTGAGACCCAAGTTGAGAACCGTATCCATCATGCCCGGCATGGAGACCCGTGCGCCGGAGCGCACAGAGAGCAGCAGCGGGTTCTCGGTGGAACCAAAGCCACAGCCTCTTACCCCCTCAAGCCATTTCAGGGCATCGAGCACTTCGGCTTTGAGTCCTTCTGCAAGTTGTCGCCCGTTGTCGTAATAGGCGCCACATTGCTCAGTCGTAAGGGTAAATCCCGGGGGAACTGGGATGCCAAGCCCGGCCATTTCGGCCAGATTACACCCCTTCCCACCAAGCAAGTTGCGCATCGAAGCGCCGCCTTCGTTACGATTCCCCCCGAAGGTGTAAACACCTTTGCCCATTAGATCCCTCCACGCAGATGCTCCAGTGTATCCGGCGTAGAACGGAAAAAGCCCCGCAGATGCGGGGCTTAGAAGGCAAAAAACGGGTCACCTGTTAGGGTGACCCGTTCGTTTTAACGTCGCAGCGACCTACTTTTCCACTCCTGTGCAGAGCAGTATCATCGGCCCTCCAGGTCTTAACGGCCGTGTTCGGGATGGGAACGGGTGTGACCCCTGGGGAAAAGCCACGACGAAGGGTTAGAAGGGTTGAGAAGGGTTAGGCGAGGGCTCCGAGGAGCGTCACTCTTGGGTAGTAAGTTCAATGCAATTGATTGATGAAAGGTCAAGTCTGTGGACCGATTAGTATCGCTCAGCTTAAGCCGTTACCGGCCTTACACATGCGACCTATCAACGTGGTGGTCTTCCACGGGTCTCATAGGGAGATCTCATCTTGAGGGG
>CAIYNT010000268.1 GCA_903927605.1 uncultured Holophagaceae bacterium | reverse complement strand
CCTGAAGCTGGACTACCAGACCACCTACATGCTTATCGGCGCGTCCCTCCTTCTGGGCACCCCCTTCTTCATTTTCTTCGGTTGGCTGTCGGACAAGATCGGCCGCCTGAAGATCATCCTGGCGGGCTGCCTCATCGCCTCCCTCACCTTCTTCCCCATGTTCAAGGCGCTCACGCACTATGTGAATCCCGCCCTCGAGACCTTCCAGAACAACAGCGTGATCACGGTGGCCGCTGATCCCAAGGACGAGACCTTCAACCTGTTCGTGGGCCCCTGGAGCAAGTTCTCGGAGGTGGACCGGATCAACGACTTGTTCGGCAAGCATGGCCTCAACTTCACCAAGATTGCCCCAGAGCCCGGCAAGCTGGTTGTATCCTCCATCCAGGGCAAAAACGTCGCCACGGGTCAAGTCGTCACTACCCGTGTTGAAGGATTCAATCCGGCCTCGGTTGCTGCCATCAATAAGGCACTGGCAGATCTGGGCTTCCCCAAGGAAGCGGACAAGTCCAAGGTCAACTACGGCATGACCCTGCTGATCCTGTTCATCTTCCTCATCTACGTGACCATGGTGTACGGGCCCATCGCGGCCTTCCTGGTGGAGCTCTTCCCCACCAACATCCGCTACACCTCCATGTCCCTGCCCTACCACATCGGCAACGGGTGGTTCGGCGGCATGCTGCCCCTCTTCGCCACGGCCATGGTGGCCTTCCATGGCAATATCTACTATGGCCTCTGGTATCCCGTCATCGTGGCCATCATCACCTTCGTGATCGGCGCTCTCTTCCTGAAGGAAACCAAGGATCGGGACATCAGCACTTACCAGCACGAATAACAGTGTGAAGCTCTGGCGGCCCAGCCGCTGGACATGGGAAAATGGCCGGGCGAGAGGAGTCATCTCTCGCCCGGCTTTTCCCCGCCGATTCCACCCTTACCTTTTTTGCCACAGAGCCGCCCCATGTCCGAAGACCTCTTCCCTGTGAAGCCCCACATCCGGGAGCGGGCCCACATCAAAACGATGGAGGAGTACCAGCGGCTCTATCGCCTTTCGCTGGACAACCCGGAATGGTTCTGGGGAGAGCAGGCCAAGGCCCTGACTTGGTTCCACCCCTGGCATTCCGTGTTTGACGCGGACTACAAGGAAGTGGATTTCTCGTGGTTCTCAGGTGGTCGCATCAATGCCTGCTTCAACTGCGTGGACCGCCACCTTCCCCGCCTTGGCGACAAGACCGCGCTGATCTGGGCCCAGGACGAACCCGGGCAATACACCCACATCACCTACCGCGACCTGAAGCACAACGTGGCCCGCGTCGCCAATGTACTGCTCCATCACGGTGTACAGAAGGGCGACCTGGTCTGCCTCTACCTGACCATGATCCCCGAGCTGGTCTACACCATGCTCGCCTGTGCCCGCATCGGCGCGGTGCATTCGGTGGTCTTCGGCGGCTTCTCGGCGGAAGCCCTTCGCGACCGCATCGTGGACGCCCGTTGCAAAGTGGTGGTGACGGCCAATGAAGGGCTGCGCGGCGGCAAGAGAGTGCCCCTGAAACGCATCGTGGATCGCGCCATCGAAGGCATGTCCATGGTCGAAACGGTGATCGTGGCGCGGCGCACCGATGGAGATGTACCCATGCAGCCGGGTCGTGATTTCTGGCTGGACGAGGAGACCTCCAAACATCGGTCGACCTGCACGAACGTGTGGATGGGAGCGGAGGATCCGCTCTTCATCCTATATACCTCTGGAAGCACGGGGAAGCCCAAGGGCCTGCTGCATACCACCGGGGGCTATCTCACCTACGCAGCACTCACCCACAAGCTGGTCTTCGACTACCATCCGGACGACATCTATTTCTGCGCCGCGGATATCGGTTGGGTGACTGGTCACAGTTACATCGTCTACGGCCCGCTGGCCAACGGTGCCACTTCAGTGATCTTCGAGTCCACGCCACTCTATCCAGACGCAGGCCGCTACTGGCAGATCATCGACGACCTCAAGGTGAGCATCTTCTACACGGCCCCGGCGGCCCTGCGGACCCTGGCCCAGGCCGGAGACGATTGGGTCAATCCATACAGCCGCAAGTCGCTCCGGGTGCTTGGGACCGTGGGTGAGCCTATCTGCTCGGAAGTCTGGCGCTGGTATCACGATGTGGTGGGTGAAGGGCGCTGCGCCGTCGTGGACACCTGGTGGCAGACCGAGTCCGGCGGCATCCTCATCACGCCGCTCCCCGGCGTCACACCCACCAAGCCGGGATCGGCCACCCTCCCCTTCTTCGGGGTGAAGCCCGTGATCGTGGATCCCGATACCGGAGTGCCGCTCGAAGGCAACGATGTATCCGGAGCCCTCTGCCTGGGCGCCCCCTGGCCCGGCCAGGCGAGAACCGTTCACGGCGATCACCATCTGTTCCGGGAGACCTACTACACGCAGTATCCGGGTTACTACTTCACAGGAGATGGTGCCCGACGGGATGAGGATGGCTATTACTGGATCACGGGCCGCATCGATGATGTGATCAACGTGAATGGCCGCCGGCTGGGTTCTGCGGAAGTGGAGAGTGCCCTCGTGGCCCACGAGGCCGTGGCCGAAGCGGCCGTGGTGGGCTACCCGCACCCAGAGCCTGTCAAGGGCCAGGGAATCTACTGCTATGTGCTCCTCAACAGCGATTACAGGGAGCATGGGGATCAACAACTCATCGGTGCCTTGAAGGAACTGGTCAGGCAGGTCATCGGTGACTTCGCTGCCCCTGACGTCATCCACCTCGTTTCTGGGCTGCCCAAGACCCGAAGCGGCAAGATGATGCGCCGAATTCTGCGGAAAGTCGCTGCGGGGGAGTACGACGGGATGGGGGACATCTCCACACTGGCCGACCCCAGCGTGGTCAGTCGGCTCATCAAGGAACACCAGGAGCAGAACGCCTGACGCCGCAATCCTCTCCCGCCAAAACGGCGCGGAGGGTGCTGCTAGTGCACCCCGCCAAATGAACAGGCAACGATCGTAGTCGGCGGGGTGCACTCCCCCCGGGCAGCGCATGCGTTGCCCGGGATCTAAGGTCATCGGGGCATGGCCCTCTGGCGCTAGGCCACGCGTCGCGCGCCCTGGCTGTCACCCCTCTGGGGGCACTGCCGTGCCCCCAGACCCCTGCCACGTGGTACCCACCAGCATCCGTTTGGTACTCGTATTTCGGGCGGGCACCACTAGTGGGGAAGGGTCCGCACGAAAGCCCGGACCAGGGACTCGAAGCGTCCTGCCGCCGCAGCTCCCGCCTCCAGCACTTCCTGATGGGTCAGGGCCTGGGGAAGGATGCCCGCGGCCATATTGCACAAGCAGGAGATTCCAGCCACACGCATGCCTTCGTGTCGGGCGACGATGGCCTCAGGGACCGTGCTCATGCCCACGGCATCCGCGCCCATGACACGAAAAGCGCGGATCTCAGCTGGGGTCTCGTAGCTGGGGCCGGTCAAGCCCAGATAGACGCCCTCACGCAGGGTCTGGCCGAGCCCCTGAGCGCAGGCCTTCAGTTGGCTCCGGAAGGCCGGGTCGTAGATCGCTGTCATGTCCGGGAACCGTGGTCCAGGTTCTACGTTTGGCCCGATGAGCGGATTGGTCCCGAACAGATTGATGTGATCGGTCAGGGCCATCAGATCGCCCACCCCGAAGGCTGGATTCAGGGCTCCGGCGGCATTGGTGAGCAGCACGGCCCCGACGCCGAGGCGCCCGTAGAGACGCATGGGGGTGACGACAAGGGGCATGCTATGGCCCTCGTAGAAATGAAACCGACCGGCCTGGAGGACCACTTTCCGACCCTCGAATTCACAGAAAACCACCTTGCCGCCATGTCCGAGCACGGTGGGGGCAGGGAACCCTGGCAGGTCCGTGAAGGGAATGGCAACGCCCGCTCTCGCCTCAGCGCTTTCCGCCAGGTCGCCGAGTCCGGACCCCAAAACGATGGCCAGATCAGGAACGAACGGTGCTTTAGCCTTCAGAACCAGAAGCGCTTCGGAGGCAGTCATGAAGGCTCCGGGGTGGGGGTCAGTTCGATGGCGTGAGCGCAAGCGTCACGGTGACATCCGGCTGAAGAGCGGCAGGGCTGACCAGCCGGATGCGCGCCGGGTGGTAGTAGGGCACGGTGTTATTGATGGGAATGACCAAGGCTCCAGTGGTTCCACCGGGTCCACTGAAGGTGAAGGTCCGCGGCAGCATGGGCAGGTCTACTTCAACTTGGGCCCCGGCCGCCAGTGCAGGAGAGATGGTCGCAGTAAGGGTGCACCGCTTGTCTACAGTGAGGTTAAATCCCGTATAGAACACTTCCCCTTCAGAAACATTGGGGTAGGCCAGTGCCACGCTGGGATAGAGGGTGCTCACCTGGGCGGCCTTGGCCATGCTGAGTACCACTGGGGGCAGGGTGCCGGTGGGGTCTGTTCCCCAATTTGCGACGAAAGAAGCGTAAGGGCCGGTGATCGGCCGCGGCCAGGTGATGCCGAAGGGGGATCCCAGGTTCGTCAGCACCGCGTCGGTGAAGACAGTCGCAAGGTCCACAGGTTCGGTGGTGACCTTGACTTCCTTGAGACGTGTGATCTGGCTGTATACATTGAGGGGTTCGATGTCGATGGGTAAACCGTTGGCGGCTGTGCCTGTCGATGCGGGGGCCAAGAAGAACCGGGCGGCGGCCAGGGGGTTGATACTGGCCCAGTTCGAGGCCGTCCCAGGGGAGGGGAGGCCGTTGGCCTGAAGAATCAGTCCCCAGGTGAAGGCGCGGATGGCTGGCGCGGAATAGGGAGTCAGCTGGGAAGCGCTGAGTCCGCTGACATCGCGGATATCCACCACTGAAACCACGCCGGTGCCCTGGGTATCTGCCAGGTAGGGGGACTGGAGCACATTCGCGGCCATGGCCTGAGCGAGCCCCTCGATCCGGGCCACATCCGGGCTGAGCTCCGCAAGGGGTGTGCTAGGCGAGTACAGGGGGTTCAAGGGCACGGAGAACGTGCGGGTCAAGTTTGCACCGTAGAGAACATTGCGTGCCAGCATGGGAAGGATCACCCCAGTGTCCCAGGCATCGTCGTTGGTGGGACCTCCCCGCAGAGTCCCGAAATAGACTGAGGAAGTGAGGGACTGGGGGATCAGGCTACGGTCATACACGATATAGGAGCCGCCGGAATCGACACCGGGCCAATAGTGAAGGTCCAGAGAGGTGCCTGGTGTAGCAGCCCCATAGACGGTCACAAAGCTGGCAATGGTATCGCCGATGCCAAGGACACGGCTCCCAGTTCCCAATCCGGCCGCACGACCAGAAAGGCTGGTTTCCAGCACCGCTTGATTGACAAAAGCGGCCACTCCGCTGCTGGCAGTGGTCGAAGGGTTGTAGATCCACCAGGCATCATTCAAGCCGACCGTGAAATTCACCACGGAATTTCCAGAAAACAACGTGGCCGGCGCATTTTTGTCAGGTGGGATCGAGCCATCGGCTGCTGCCCTCATGGCGTACTGAACCCGATCCGGGGCGGGGGTGCTGCTATTGATTCCCTGGGATTCAGCGATCAGGTTGATGACTTGGCCTCCCCCCCCCCCACCATTGAAGGTGCTCAGCAACTCCACCATGGTGGGATAGCCTGTAGGGACTGTGGCTGTGTAGAGGCCCGTGGTGCCGGTGGAGGTGGAGGTGGCCAGGACCCATTCGGAGGTGGTGCTTCCATCCGATGTGGTCTGGGGCCGCTGCTGGTAGATGCGGATGTAGACCCCTTGGGCCGGAAGGCTCACCAGGTTCGCTGAGTTGGTGGCATCGGCCAGTCCGGTGGGTACCCCGTTGACGTCCTTGACCAGCGGAACTCGCTGGTACGTCACGGTCCCGCTGATGGTTGCAGTCCCGCTATTGCCACTCCCGCCCTTCCCATGGCAAGCCAGAGTCAGGGCCAAAAGCACGATGGCCCCCAAGGTCTGGAGGGAAGCTCGGTACAGCGGCATGACCACCTCGAAACAGCGAAAGGACCCAGTCTAACACGGCCTCCCAGGCCGATCTCGCGTGGGGATCAGGAGGTGCGCTCTAATCCTGTGCCGCGGATATCGGGGAAGTTCAGTGGAAGGAACTGGCGCGGAGGAGGGCGTTCTGCGCAGCTATTTCTGCCGGGACTTCCTCTTCATCGTTGAGCACTGGGAGGGGATTCCGCTGCACTCCGTCCACTCGGAGCTCAAAGTGGAGATGGGGGCCGGTGGCATTGCCCGTGCGGCCGACTTCTGCGATCTTCTGGCCTCGCCGGACGATTTCGCCCTCATGGACAAGGTTCAAGCTGTGATGGGCATAGACGGTGCTCACGCCGTTGCCGTGGTCCACCACGACGTAGTTCCCATACTGCTTGTGGCGGCCGGAGATGATCACCTGACCGTCCAGGGCGGCAAACACAGCGGTGCCGGTGGGTGCCGTGAGGTCCACACCTTTGTGGCGGCCCCTGTAGCGGATCCTCTTCTTGCGCTGGTTCTTGACCCGAATGGTTTTGGTCCGCATCCGGGGGCCCCAGGCGGAGCTGATGGTGCGGGTCTCCACGGGCCAGAGCAGGTCGAGTCGATCCGGATCGGCCGAGGCAAAGGTCGGCAGAAGCGCATTGAGCTCCGCCGCAGAGACGGGTGGCATCACCTGCTGCATGCGCGCCAGAAGCTGGGCCGTGGTAGCGGGATTCTGGTGGGGGTCGAGGTTGGTCGCACTGCCTGGTCCATCAGCTGGAATGGACCCGCGCACTTGGTAGGGCAGCAGCTGCTCCAGGTGCGGCATCGGCGCGGGCGCCACGATCGGGGTGCCCGGCAGGGCAGCCAAGACAGGTCGCGGAAGGGTGGTGCCGACATCCTCGGTTTGCAGGGAAGCTTCGGTCGGGGTCCGGGATCGTCGGACGTTCAGGCGAGTTCCAACGGCGAGCTTCGACAAGGATTTGCCAGAGTTCAGGGCGGCAAGTTCCCCCAGGCTCAGGCCGTTGGCACGAGCCACCTGGGCCGCCGTCTCGCCCTTGCGGACCACATGGACCGCGCCATCGGCTGGTCGTGAGGAAGTCTTTCTGGAAGTCCGCTTTGGGGTGGCCTGAAGGCCGAGACTGAAGGACGCAAGAACGAGGGTCAGGACGGCAAGACGCATGGGGGGACTCCCGGCTGGAACGGAAAAGCCTGCTTCGCTAGGCCTCCAAAAGGGGGTTGAGACCCCAGTGTCGATCGAAAGGAACAGTGAATCTCTCATCTTATCGGGGAGGTGGAGGCTTGAATATGCAAATGTTTTCCAACTAGCCCTTCCTCGATTAGGGCTTCCAGGGGCACTCCTCCCAGGGCATGGTCACCGTA
The DNA here is from genome assembly GCA_903927605.1 of uncultured Holophagaceae bacterium. The sequence goes on along the minus strand of CAIYNT010000268.1, from coordinate 12,296 downwards.
CCCCGCCGCCCCCCCTCCTTCCGGAGGAGCCGGGTAGGTCCAAGGGTCATGCCGTGGCTCACCGCCTTCAGCATGTCGTAGAGCACCAAGAGACCCACGGTCACGCCCGCCAAAGCCTCCATTTCAATGCCTGTGCGCCCCTCGCAGCTCACTTGAACCCGGAGCCAGGCGCGGCGGGTACCGGGCTCCCAGTGGTGGGCCACCTCCACAGCCTCAATGGCCAGGGGATGGGCGAGGGGGATCAGGTCGGAAGCCCGCTTGACACCTCCCACAGCTCCGAGCCGAGCCACAGACCAGGGATCCCCCTTGGGGCCACCACCCCGGGACAGGGCCTCGGCGGCGGGGACATCCAGTTCCAAATAACCCGCAGCCACGGCCACCCGACGGGTCACCGCCTTAGCGGAGACGTCCACCATCCTGGGACGGCCCTCAGGGTCCAGATGTGTCAGATCAGCCATGCCTACTCCGAAACGGTGTCTCCGTCAGGCTTTGTCTGGCGGAACCCCAAGGGGTCCCGGGATGGACTTCGCGAGTGAAGTGAGCAGGTGGTCCACCCCGGATCATTTCACTCACTCCAGGCCAGGAGGATGTCGCGCAGGGCAGCGGTGTCCGGAGCATAGGCCCGGGGACCGCAGGCGGCCAACGCGTCCTGGGCGTAGAAGCCGTGCCCCACGGCCACACTGGGCACCCCGGCAGCCTTGGCCATGTCCAGGTCGAAGGGGGTGTCCCCCACCATGAGCATGTCCTCCGGCCCGACTCCAGTCCGGATCTGCATGAGATGCAGGGTCTCGGGGTGGGGCTTGCCGTGGGTGACGTCATCGGGGGTGATGATGGGATCGAAGTAGGGCTCCCAGCCGAATCTAGCCATCTGGCGCAGGAGGGGCACCGTGCGCTTGGAGGTGGCCACACCCATGCGCTGGCCCCGGGCCCGCAGCTCCTCCAGCAACTCGGGAATGCCCTCGAAGGGCCGGAGCATGTACTCATGTTCGACATGACCGAAGCTGCGGTAGGCCTTCAGGACCGTGCCGCCGTCCAGACCCAGCGGGTCGAAAGTATTCCGGATGCCAGCCTCCACCGGCAGGCCCACGTATTTCAACCATTCGTCCATGACCGATCGGGGCTGGCCCAGGGCGTCCAGGGCGTAGGCCATGCCCGCTTCGATGAGGGGGCGGCTGTCCATCAAGGTGCCGTCGAAGTCCCAGGCGATGAGTTTCAAGCAAGCCTCCCGGCCTCCATCATGCCAGCCGTCAGGCCGAAGGCAGATGCAGGGCCTGGGTGAAGGTGGCCTCGGTGGCCTTCCGGAGTTCCTCCACCACGGGGGCTGGAACCGGTGAATCGACGGACAGGACGACCATGGCCTCGCCCTTCTTCTCCCGCCGTCCCAGGCTCATGAAGGCGATGTTGATGTCGTGCTGGCCGAGGACGGTGCCGATCTTCCCGATCATGCCCGGGCGATCCACGTAGCTCAGGAGGAGCATATGGGGTTCGGGCAGGAAGTCCATGGCGTAGTCCCGCAACCCGACGATGCGGGGGGCGCCCTCGAACAGGGTGCCGGACACCACCCGAGTGCCCCAGGCGCCCTCCAGAGTCAGAGTGATCAGGTTGGAGAAGGCCCCACCTTGGGTGGTCTTGTGCTCTTCCACCACGAGGCCCATGCGCTCGGCCACGAGGCCTGCGTTGACCATGTTCACCGGTTGGTCCGCAGCCCGGGCCAAAAGCGCAGCCAGGCCACTCACGGTCAGCGGCGAGCAGTCGTGGGAGGCGATGGCACCACTGAAACCGAACGTGACGCGATCCAGGTTGCCTTTCGTGAGCTGGAGGCCGAACTCGCTGAGAATGGCCATCAGCTTGAAGTAGGGCCGCATCTGGCTCATGACGGTCGGGTCGAAGCGCGGCAGGTTCACGGCGTTCTCCAGAGGGGCGTGATCCAGATAGGCGAGGATCTCCTTGGAGACATCGATGGCCACGTTCACCTGGGCCTCTTGGGTGTTGGCGCCAAGATGGGGGGTCACCACCAGACGCTCCTCGGCGATAAGGGCCCTCATCAGGTCGGAGACGGGCGGCTCCACTGAAAAGACATCCACCGCAGCCAGGCTCACCTTGCCAGTCTGCAGGGCGGCGAGAAGCATGGGCTCATCCAGGATGCCACCCCGGGCCACGTTGAGTAGGATCACGCCTTCCTTCATGAGGGCCAGCTGATCGGCGCCGATCATGCTCCGGGTCTCATCGTTCAGGGGTGTGTGCACGGTGATGATGTCGCAGGAGCGGCAGAGCTCGGCGAGATCCACCAAGTGCACACCCAGGTCCTGGGCCCGCTTGGCGCTGATGTAGGGATCGCAGCCCAGCACCTCACACTCGAAGGCCTTCAGCCGGGTGGCCACGCGGCCGCCGACCTTGCCCAGGCCGATGACCCCTGCAGTCTTGCCCTTGAGCTCCACACCCGTGAACTTGGCGCGCTTCCACTCTCCCGATTTCAGGCTGGCGTTGGCGGCGGGCACATGGCGGCAGGCGGACAGCAGTAGGGCCAGGGTGTGCTCGGCGGCGCTGTTGGTGTTGCCGAAGGGGGCATTCACCACGATGACACCCTTGGCGCTGGCGCAGTCGACGTCCACATTGTCGATGCCGACCCCGGCGCGGGCCACGATCTTCAGGTTTGTCGCGGCGTCCAGCAGGGCCCTGTCCACCGTGGTGCCGCTGCGGGTGATGATGGCGTCGTATTCGCCGATGCAGCCCAGCAAGGCCTCCTTGGAGAGCCCCAGGCGGATGTCGAGGTGGATGCGCGGGTCCGCCCGGAGAAGCGCTAGACCCTCGCCAGTCACCTCGTCGGTCACGATGATCTTCATGGGGGCTCCACCTTCAAGTGCGGGTGCGCTCAGGGCGCGAAGGGAATCCTTCACCATAGCGGGTGGGAACCCCCGGAAACAAGGAGCGAGGCCCCAGTCATAGGATCGGGACCCGCCTGGCAGAAGCGCGGTAGAATTGAACTCTATTTTGGAGTCAATGGGATGGCCGAGGCCAGACGCTGGAATCTTCTGAACACGCTCTTCCTCACGGGCACCCTCGCCTTGGCGCTGGTCCTGGTGCCCTGGCGGTTGACTGCCTCGGGGCTGCGGTGGTGCGAGGCCTTGGTCTTCCTAGCCATGACCTTTGCCATCGGTACGGCCATCAGCGGTGGCTACCACCGGCTCTTCAGCCATCGGGCCTACCAGGCCACCTGGCCCGTGCAGTTTCTGTTCCTCTGTTTGGGCGCTGCGGCCTTCGAGAACTCGGCCCTCAAGTGGGCCAGCGACCATCGGATGCACCATCGGCATGTGGATACGGAACAGGACCCCTACAGCATCGGCCGCGGTTTCTGGTTCGCCCACTGGACCTGGATGATGGAAGCGAAGTCCCTGCCCATCGCGGGGGTGGCTGATCTGGAGAAGGATCCGCTGATGCGCTGGCAGCATCGGAACCACTTCCTCATCGGGGCCGTGGTGTCCACCCTGCCGCTTTGGGTCGGGCTCGCCACGGGTAATCTACTGGGCCACCTCGTCTTTGGGGTGTTGCTTCGCATCGTGATGACCCACCACACCACCTTCTTCATCAACAGCGCCGCCCACTGGTTTGGCAGCCGTCCCTACACCGATGCCAACACGGCTCGCGACAACTGGCTGCTGGCGCCAATCACCTATGGCGAGGGCTATCACAACTTCCACCATCAGTGGCAGTGGGACTACCGCAATGGCGCCCTTTGGTACCAGTGGGACACCACAAAGTGGCTGTTGAATGCCCTGGGCTGGATGGGCTTGGTGGGCCAGTTCCGGCGCGTCTCCACCGCTGCCATGACCCGGGCCCGCCTGCTCATGGAGGAGAAGCGGTTGCGAGAGCGCCTCGTGCTGGCCAGCCCAGGCATCACCACCCCCATGCAGGCCCGCCTTGCCGCAGCGCGCTTGAAGCTCGACACCGCCCTGGTCTCCCTACACGACCGACATAAAGCCTGGAGCCACAAGAAGGCCGAGTGGCGGGCCAAAGGGACGGCCAAGGCCGAGGCCTGGCGGGAGGCCACGGCCGAGCTGGCCACGCATCGGGCGGAGCTGAAGACCGCCTGGGCGGAGTGGAAGGCCGTCCGGTTGGAAGCGCGTTCGGCCCTGGTATACGCCTAGAGCCGACGACTGCCCTCGCCTGTGGGATCATGAACCCTTCGTTCTTTGGAGCTCAGCATGGCTTCCTACGACCTCATCGTCATCGGTTCCGGCCCCGGCGGTTACATCGCCGCCATCCGTGCCGCCCAGCTGGGCCTGAGCACCGCCCTTGTGGAAAAGGATCCGGCCCTGGGCGGCACCTGCCTCCATCGCGGTTGCATCCCCGCCAAGACCTGGCTGGAGACTGCCCACCGCTTCGAGCAGATGCAGGAAGCCGATGACTACGGCATCGACGGCGTGGAGACCAAGGCCTTGAAGCCCAACCTGACCACCATCGTCAAACGCAAGGGCCGCATTGTCCTGAAGAACGCCAAGGGCATCGAGTTCCTCATGAAGAAGAACAAGGTGGCCGTGCTGAAGGGTTTCGGCCAGTTGCTGGGAGGTGGCAAGGTGCAGGTGGAGGGCGAGGTTCACGAAGCCAAGCGCATCATCCTGGCCACCGGTTCAGCGCCCAAGCCCATTCCCGGCCTGGAGACGGACGGGAAGCAGGTGCTCAACAGCGATCACATCCTCGAGATCACCGAGCTGCCGGCACACTTGGTGATCCTTGGCGCCGGCGCCATCGGGGTGGAGTTCGCCTCGGTGTTCAGCCGCCTGGGCTCCAAGGTGACCCTGGTGGAGTTCATGGAGACCATCCTTCCCCTGGAGGACCAGGACATCGGCCTCGAGCTGGCCAAGATCTTTCGCAAGGCCTACAAGATCGACGTCCGCACCAAGACCAAGATCACCCGCATCGAGAAGCGGGCGGACGGCGTGGTGTGCCACATGGAAGGCGAGTCCACCGGTGAGGTCGTGGGTAGTCACCTGCTGGTGGCCGTGGGCCGCGCGCCCCTGGTGGAAGGCATCGGCCTGGAGAAGACCAAGGCCCAGGTGGACCGCGGCTGCGTAGTGATCGATAAGTTCATGCAGACCGGCGAGCCCGGTCTCTATGCCATCGGTGACATTGTGCGCACGCCCTGGCTGGCCCATGTCGCCAGCGACGAGGGCATCGTGGCCGCCGAACACGCGGCCCAGAGCCTGGGCAAGGATGTGCATCCCCATCCCGTCCGCTACGACCGCTTCCCCGCCTGCACTTACTGCGACCCCGAGGTGGGCACCATCGGCCTCAGCGAGGAGGCCGCCAAAGCCAAGGGCTACGACGTGGAGGTGGGCAGCTTCCCCTTCGCGCCCATGGCCAAGGCCAACATCGTGGGCGAACCCCACGGCTTCATCAAGATCGTGGCCGACAAGAAGTACGGCGAGATCCTCGGCATCCACATCCTGGGCCCCAAAGCCACAGAACTGGTGGCCTCCAGCGTGGCGCTGATGGGTGGTGAGTACACGGTGGATGAGTTGATCAACACCATGTATCCGCATCCCACCCTGAACGAGGTCTTCCCCGAAGCGGCGCGGGCGGTCTACGGGCGCGCGCTGAACCTGTAAATCACCTGCTGGATCAGCACCGTGCACAGAAATGCGGGGGGGCGGGGAGACGCGCCAACCCCGCTAGGGCCAGCTCCCAGGCACGCACCGGGCCCCGAAACGCCGCGATCTCCGGGGTGAGCAGACGCAGCGTTTGGAGCGATGCGGGATCCTCCGGCAGAGGGAGGAACGGTACGGGCATTCCTGTGGCTGTGCGAAGGGCCGCCCGCAGGACATCCATCAGGGGCGTGGCGCAGGGCAGTTCCAGGGGCGGCACCCGCAGCACAGCCCCATCGGGCAGTGGCACACCCGGCCAGAGGTCCGTCTCGAAGCCGCCCTGCTCGGCATGATCCGCTGTCTCCCGCCACTTGGGGCGACGGAAGATCATTTTGCGCCGGTCCTTCTCCCAGTCCGCCAGGAAGGCCTTGAGTTCGCTCTTTTCCAGAGGCCCCATGGGCGCTTTCACGAGGGGTGCGGGGACCGCCCGGAAAATCCGGCCCGGCAGCCGCCGGGGCAGCATGGGCTTTCCACCAAGCCAGGGCAGGCCTGCGTCCAGAGCGGCCACCAGGGCGCCGATGCGGCGACGGTGCAGGCTCAGGGCCGCCATCAGGTCGCACCCGGGAAGGGGTACCAGGGCCAGAAGATTCAGTTCGAGCCCACCGGCCTGGGCCTCTTCGGCCGCCTCCAGGGGCTCCAGCACATCCATCGCACCCCGTCCCAGCACGGCCACCTGGGGCAGTCCGTGTCCCTTGATCCGTTCGACCACGAGCAGGCACCCGGCCGTGCCGCCGAGCAGCGTCCCACCCAGTTCGGCGGCCAGGTGAAGGGCGGCGGGGTGCATCATCCCAGAAGCTCCATCCGGGTCTTGTCGCCGAAACGCAGGCTGCGGGGATCGAGTTCCTGGGCGGGCATGGTTCGAGGGTAGCAGTGGGTGTCAGAGCAGGCGGCAGATGGCGTTCCCGTTATACTTCGGCACCATGAGAATCCTCGGACCCGCGCTGTTGATCCTGCTGACCTTGGTGGCCTGTTCCAAGCCAGCGACTGCTCCGACAGCGGATTCCGGAGCACCTGGGAAGGCGTTAACACCACCTATTTCAAAACAGATGTCCGAAGCGGCCTCCTCACCCCTGAATGATCTCAACCTGGTGCGCGCCAAGATTCCCCCGGTGTTGCTCTTGGCCCAGAAGGCCCCCTATGCCCCACCCGTGGATCCCAGCTGTGGCGGTCTGGCCCATGAGATCCGGCAGCTGGATGCGGCACTGGGCCCGGACCTGGATGCCCCGTCGGGTCCCGGCGATCACGGCCTCGTCGAGCGGGGCAGATCGGAGGCGGGAGAGGCTGCGGTCGGCGCCGTGAGGCATACGGCGGAGGGCTTGATCCCGTTTCGGGGCTGGGTGAGAAAACTGAGCGGCGCCGAACGGTACTCCAAGCAGGTCTGGACGCCATCACCGCCGGCATTGTCCGCAGGGCCTACCTCAAAGGCCTGGGACAGGCCAGGGGTTGCCTGACCACGGCTGCGCTTCCCGCTCCGGCCGACCCGGTGAAGGGACCAGGATCCCCCTGAGGGACGGCCCCAGTTGGCCGCCGCCCGGACTCAGTGGCCGACCAGGACCCAGAAGGTGGTCCCATCTTGGCCGGTGTCGAAGCCCACCTGTCCATGCAGCACGTTCTCGCCGAAGAGCTTCATGGCGTAGGTGCCCAGGCCGCGCCCGACGGTGCCCTTGGTGCTGAAAGACCGCTGGAAGATCCGGCTGCGGATCTCCTGCGGGATCGTCCCCGGGTTGTGGACCCGGAAGCGAAGAGACGGCCCCTCCTGATGAGCGGAGAGGGTGATGGTCTCGCCCGTGAAAGAGGCCTCCACGGCGTTCACGGCCATGTTCAGCACCACCCGCGAGAGCAGCTCGGGATCAGTGTGGATCAGCTCTTCTGGACAGGGGAGGATCTCGACCTTGCGCTCCCGGGCCAGGGCGTGGTGGTCCAGCAGGTCACTCACATCCCGGAGGATTTCCAGGGGCAGAATGGCGCGCACCCGGGGCCTCAGCTCTCCGTGTTCCGCCTGGGCCATGGCCCGGTGGCTTTTGAGTTCCCGGTCCAGCAGATCCGTGAGATGAGCCAGCTTCTGGGCGACACTTTTTGAACTGGTGGCCCCCGAGGCGAGCAGATCGGCCCAGCCGCGGATGCCCTGCATCAGGTTCGCCACATCGTGGTAGAAGAGGCGCTCCAGGGCATCGCGGCGTTTCACGGCGCTGAGGTCGTGCAGTACCACGGCAATGAACTGATAGGGGCCCACCACCAGAGGACTGGCCACGATCTCGAACTCGGCATTTTCGATAAGGTCGCCGTGGCGCAAGGTGAGCAGACATTCAGAGTGGATGGCCTCTCCTGTGCGCTGGGCGTCCAGCACGGCCAGCACGGCGCCGCAGTGGGCGCAGGCGTGGCTGGTGCCGCAACCTCCCGGGCCTTCGGGGACGTGGACGCAGCCGAAGAGTTCTCCTGGACGGCGGCCCAGGGGCGATCCATCCTCTGGGTCCACCACCTCCAGGACGCGGTCGTTCGTGGCCAGCACCTGCCGGTGGACATCCAGGATCAGGACCAGACCATCCAGCGCGTGGATCAGGAAGTCGGCCACCGGGTGGCTGAGGCAGGCCTCGGCCTCCAGGCGCAGTTCCTCCGGACCGACGCGTTCGGTGGGGGCAAAGTCCGTGAGTGCTCTGGGTTCCTGGTCGAAGGGTTCTGCAAGCGCCATGGAAATCCCTGTGCAGGTGGTGGCAGATTGATTTATAAGCAGGCTACCGGTGATTTTTCGATATCGCTGAAGTTGTCTAGAAATTCTTCCTGTTCCTGTTCGGCTTCAGAAGGACAGTCGTCCTCGAAGCATCACGGGCGTCGACCGCCTATGCTGGGTATCCGGAGGACGACATGGACTTGGGCATCGGAGACAAGGTGGCGATGGTGGCGGCGGGCAGCAAAGGACTGGGCCGGGCCGCGGCTTTGGCTTTGGCCGCCGAGGGCTGCGCGGTGTCTGTTTGTGGGCGCGACGCGGAGACCTTGGCCAAGGTGAAGGCAGAGCTTGAAGCGCTGGGTGTGCCGGCGTTGACCGTGGTGGCAGATGTGGCTTCGGCTGAGGATCTCGTACGCTGGCACCAAGCCACGAAAACAATGCTGGGGCCCGTGGACATCCTCATCACCAACACCGGTGGGCCCAAGGCCGCGGTCTTCGTGGATTTGTCGGACAGCGACTGGGCCGCGGGTGTGGAGTCGACGTTGATGAATGTGGTGCGGATGTCCCGCCTCGTGCTGCCCGGCATGCGAGCCAGCCACTGGGGCCGCATCGTGCATATCACCAGCCTGGTGGCGAAGCAACCCCTGCCCATGCTCACCATCAGCTCGACCCTGCGGGCGGGGCTCTCGGGTCTGACCCGCACCCTGGCCATGGAGAGCGCTAAGGACGGCATCACCGTGAACGCCCTGCTTCCTGGCCATGTGATGACCGATCGCCAGACCCACCTGGCGCAGGTGAAATCCGCCGCCGACGGCCTCAGCGTAGCCGAGCACCTGGCCCGTGCCGCAGCCTCCATCCCTGTTGGGCGCATCGGGAATCCCGAGGAGGTCGGCGCCGTCATCGCTTTCCTCTGCAGCGCACCGGCCAGCTACATCACGGGACAGAGCCTCCTGGTGGATGGAGGCCTTGTTCAAGGCACTTTCTAACGAAAATCGCCGGCCAACGGCCGACGATTTTCGCAGGGAAGGACTTCAACGCTTGAACCCGCTCACCGTCTCAAAGTAGTGCGCAAACGCCGCCATGCCCCCGCTGGCCTGCTCCCAGTCGTAGTTCTCGTTGGGGGCGTGGTAGCCGTGGCTGGGCAGGCTCAGGCCCAGGAAGAAGACCTCGCAGCCCAGGATGTCCTCCATCGTCTTCACGGCGCCGATGCTGCCGCCCTCGCGGGTGAAGGAGCAGGGCGCGTTGAAGGCAAACTTGTATGCGTCCTTGATGGCTGCGGCGTAGGGACCGATGACATGGCCTTTAAAGGGGGCCAGGCCGTGCTCTTCCTGGATCTGGACATCGGGGAAGTGCTCGTTCACGAAGGCGCGGATGCGAGCCATGGTCTTGGCCTCGTCCATGTCCGGCACCAGGCGGCAGCTCAGCTTGACCTCGGCCCGGGGGGGCACGGCGCTCTTGATGCCGGGGCCCGTGTAGCCGCCGACCACGCCATGCACCTCCATGGTGGGTCGGCCCCAGACCCGCTTCATGACCTTCATGGGGTCCTCGGTGCGCATGCCGGTGATCATGTGGTCCTTCTTGAAGGTCTCCACGCTGAAGCCCGCGTGGGCCCACTCTTCCAGCTCCTGCTTGGAGGGCTTCACCACCTCGTCGTAGAAGCCAGGCACCTTCACCTTGCCGGTCTCGCCATCCATCATGGCGGCAACCACCTTGATGAGTTCCGCCAGAGGGTTACGGGCCGCGCCGCCTACGACGCCGCTGTGCAGGTCGTGGTCGGCCGTCTCCAGCGTCAGGCGGAAACCCTTGAGGCCGCGCAGACCCGCAGGGGTGCTGGGCTTGCCGCGGGTGATCCAGACTGTGTCGCTCACCACAATGGCGTCGGTGCGGAAGCGGCCCTTGTGGTGGTTGAGCCCGCCCTCGAAGCTGGGGGAGCCGATCTCCTCCTCGGTCTCCCACAGGAAGTGAATGTTCAGGGGCACGCCCGCCCGACGCGCCGCCATGGCACCGAAGAAGGCCGTCACCGCGGGCCCCTTGTCGTCCGTGCTGCCGCGACCCCGGTAGGTGTCGCCATCCACCACGAAGGTGAAGGGCTCCGCCGTCCACTCGGGTTCGTTGGCGGGTTGCACGTCCATGTGGTTGTAGACCGTGATGGTGGGCAGGCTGGGGTCCTCGCCGAACCAGCCGTGGATGAGCGGATTGCCGCTGGTCTCCAGGATCTCGGCCTTGCCACCGTGGCGCTCGAAGAGCGCCTGCGCCGCCTCGGCCACCCGCCTCACATCACTCTGGTGCGCCGGGTCGGCGCTGATGGAGGGAATCTCGACCAGCGTTCTCAGTTCCGCCTCGAAGGCCCAGCGGCTCTCGCTGGCGAACTGGCCCAGGGCCTCTCGGGTGAGAAGGGATGGATTCATGAACGCTCCAGGATAAGGGAGACCATGATCCCACAGAGCGAAGTGTTGTCTATAAATGACCCTATGGGTCCGTGGTGCGTTCAGCCCGGGTAAGTTCCGGCCACCTTCAGCCCCGTCCACTCGGGAAGCTCCAGAGCCAGGTTGAGGCTCTGCACGGCCTGAGTGGCCATGCCTTTGCCCAGGTTGTCGAGGGCGTCCATGGCGGTACCATGGCCGTGATTGATATCACAAAATAGTTGTAATGGTTAAATTTAATGAACATGGGACACTCCTCCGCCGAGGAGTGGTTCATGGCATTTGCAGATCACCCGGCTTCAAGAACCAATCCCTAGACACCTTCCCCTACCCACCTGGCTACAACACCGCACTTGGAGCCTCTATGACTGTGCTTCGCCACCTGTGCGCCTCCCTGGTCGCGCTCCTGCTCTTTCTGGCTACTCCGATGCTCTTTGCAGTGGGCCATCCCCGCTCCGATTTCAATGGAGACGGGAAGAGTGATCTCCTGTGGAGGAACGCCACCACTGGCCAAGCCTTCATGATGCCGATGAACGGATCGACCCCACTCCCGGGCGGGGTCTTCTGCTGGTCCGAGCCCAGCGCAGGTTGGCAGATCGTGGGCACGGGGGACTTCGATGGGGATGGCAAGGCTGACATCCTGTGGTGGAACAACCGCACGGGCGATGTCTTCCTGATGCTGATGGATGGGATGACCATCAAGTGGTCCGGGACCATCTATACCGAGCCCAACACGGCGTGGACCATCCAGGCCGTTGCTGATTTCAATGGCGACGGGAAGGCCGACATCCTCTGGCGGAATGGCATCACCGGGCAGGTCTACCTCCTGCCCATGAACGGCTCGAACCCGCTGCCCGGAACCGTCATCTGGACGGAACCGAACCCGGCCTGGCAGATCGTGGGGACCGGCGACTTCGACGGGGATGGGAAGGCCGACATCCTCTGGTGGAATAGCGCCACCGGGCAGGTCTTCCAGATGCTGATGAACGGCATGACCGTCAAGTCATCAGGATTGATCTACACGGAACCAAACACCGCGTGGAAGGTCGTCGGCCTCGGCGATTTCGACGGCGATGGGAAGGCCGACCTTCTCTGGAGGAACTCTTCCACTGGCTCCGTCTACCTGATGCCGATGAATGGTTCGACGGTGCTACCTGGCGCCGTCATCTGGACTGAGCCGAACCTGGCTTGGCAGATCTTGGCGGTCGGGGATTTCGACGGGGATGGGAAGGACGACATCGTCTGGCAGAACAGCAGCACAGGTCAGATCTTCCAGATGCTGATGAACGGAACAACCGTCAAGTTCTCCGGGATCGTCTATACCGAGCCCAATACAGATTGGACCTTGCAGGCTGGGGGAGCCCAGGTTCTGAGCCTTCCTCCGGTCATCACAACTCAGCCTGCCAACCAGTCAGTGACCGTGCCCCAAACAGTGAGCATTTCGTCGGTGGCGGGACCTGGTTGACCGGGTGGGTCGGCGCGGCGGTGCCCAGCGTCGAAATGCGATGTTGAACAAGCCCGTAGCGGCGAGGGCCAAACTGATCGCTATGGGGAAATCGGGTCTGG
>CAIYNT010000267.1 GCA_903927605.1 uncultured Holophagaceae bacterium | reverse complement strand
GTCCCATCTCCTGGAGCACATCTCGGATCCAGCGGCCTACCTCAAGAGGGTGCGTAACCTTCTGTCCGATTCGGGATCTCTATTCGTGGCCGTGCCAGATATCCGCCAGAATCCGATAGATCTGCTTGTGATGGACCACTGCACTCATTTTGATGAGCTAACCCTTGGGGACGTTCTCCGTCGCGGGGGATTCCACGTGCAGGAGATCAGAGCCGACATTCTGGGCAAGGAACTTGTGGCTGTGGTTCGCGTCGGCCGCAACCATCCTCCCGAAAGCAGGGACTTCCTGATGCCCGCGAAGGACGTGGCAGAGAAATACCTCTTGCTCTGTGAGGACCTGGTGAGAAGCGCCTGTGAGCACCGAGAAAGGCACCCTGTTTTCGGTGTCATGGGGACTTCCACCGCAGCCGCCTGGATCGCAGGCGAACTTGGGATGCAGGTGGATTTCTTCGTGGATGAAGATGTCCAGCGCATCGGAGGCAGAGCCTTCGGGAAGCCGATCCTCTCCATATCGCAGATTCCCCCAGGTGCGTGCGTCTTCATCCCCATGTCCAGCGGGACCGCCAGGACCATCATCGAGAGGGCCTGCCGGAGCGATGTAAAATTCGCCTATCTTCCCTGGAATGAGATTGAAGGTGTGGCGAGCAGGGTTTCAGGGCCTCCGGGCGAGCAGCACTAGGAAGGACCTGCAGGAATGGCTGTCCCGGACAGCGCCAATTTCCCCTTACTCGGAGGACCAGCACACCATGACGAATATCGCATCGAACCTGGGCTCACCCCTGGGCAAGATTGGCACTATCGAAACGGAATGGGCGGATTTTGTGACCGCGCATGGGATCAGCGAACCCGACCGCTACCTTGAATCCGTTTGGATTGAGCCATGGGTGCTCGAACACATCCAGATCGGCCTGACTAACTCCTGCAACCTGGATTGCAATTTCTGCTTTCTCCATGCGGGGAATGCGCTGAATGGGTTGCGCAAGGCCAGCATGAAGGCGGACGAATTTGTCGATTTCTGTAGCCGCAATGCGCCCATCCGGGAGGTAATCTTCACGAACTATGGAGAGGTCTTCGAGTTCCAGGGCGCATTGGACGTGATGGAAACGGTGGTCGGCGATGTGGGCCGTTTTGCCTTCAACACGAACGCCCTGATGCTTGATCGAATAAGAATCGAGCGGCTGCGCGCGCTCCCGATCGACCGCCTTTCAGTCAGCGTCGAGGCTTCTGACTCCAGGACCTACAGCCAGTATCGAAGAAAAGGTCAGTTCGCCCGCTTGCTTGACAATGTCTCGGCACTTGCCGCGTCCCTCGGTGACCGGCTGTTACTCACGGCCATCGTGTCCACTGGCAATGTGGCGAGTCTCCTTGGGATGCCTGCCCTATTCGCCCCCCTGGGAGTGCGAAGGATTGACGTGCAGAACCTCATGGCCCATGAGCATTTCCATGAGGATGGTATGAGTCCCCTTTCTGGATCTAAGCTGGAAGAGTTCGCCGTCTCTTTCATGAATGCCTGCGAAGACCACGGCTTAGAAGGGGAACCTTGGCCTT
>CAIYNT010000266.1 GCA_903927605.1 uncultured Holophagaceae bacterium | reverse complement strand
TCCGTGGTATAGCGGGTGGCATCTTCCAGCTTCTGGGAGCGGCCCGATCCGCGTTCATCGATGAACACCAGACGGTTGTGCCGCGCGAGGGGAAGCAGGTGGGGCAGCAGGTACTCGTGGGTGGCGCCGGGACCGCCGTGAAGCAGGATGAGCGGATCTCCCTTCCCGAGGGTCTTCACGTAGATCAGGACGCCGCCGCAATCCACGAACTGTTCCTGGACCGGATAGATCTGGGCCGGGGGCGGAGTCGCGCCGAGCCCGCCGACCGTGAGCGAAAGGACCAACGCCAATGCGGCTTTCCGAAAAACACGGTCTGTCATGACTGCTCCTGGCACGGGTGGCCATTGTCGGCACGGAATCCAGCCGGAGTCAACGCGGGACGCTGTCGTCCTGGGTCCGAAGCTTCTAGGGCGCCGTCACAAAGGCCTCGCCGACCACTTCGGCCACGCGCTTGCGCCGGAGGATGAGGGTGCGGAGGTACTCCTGCTTTTCCAGAATGGATTTCCTGCGCACCTCCGAATCCAAGGTGGTCTTTGGCCCTTCGATGGGATCAAACAGCCGATCCAATTCCGTCCGGACCCGTGCTTCGGCCGCTGCCACTCGAATGACCCGGATCGCGCGACGACCGAGCGGGGCGCCCCAGTTGTTCTCGGTCCAAAGGGGCTCAATGGCAGCCTCCGCCAGCGTCACGGACTTCCGTCCTTCAGGATCCTGCCTCTGCTCAAAGCGCAACTTCAGCGCGGCGCCATCCCGGTTATCACCGCCGGCCACTGGAAAGAGATCCGCCCGGTACATCCGATCCTGGTTGCTGATGAAGTTCCCCAGCGAGTAGGCCACCAGAACCTTGCGGCCCCCAGCTTCCATGAGTTCAACGGGCTGGAGTACATGGGGGTGGTGTCCGAGGATCACATCGCCTCCGGCCGTCACCAGGGCGTGCGCAATGTCCCTCTGCCGCTTCGTGGGCTGGTGCTGGTATTCGTTGCCCCAGTGGATGCTCACCACGACCAGATCGGCCTGGCCCCGGGCCTCGCGCACAGCTTGCAGAGCCGGTTCCAGGTCCAGCGGACGCACCCAGGGCTCCGTGGCCCGACGGTTCAAGTCGATGTTGAAAATATCTGTGAATCCCAGGAAGGCGATCCGGAGACCTTGGCGTTCCACGATCTGGGTGGTCTCGGCGCGGGGACGGTCTTCGCCGCTGCCAATGGCCACGAGATGCTCCGCCTGTAAACGGTTCAGGGTTTCACTCACGCCCTTGGTGCCTTGGTCGAAGGCATGGTTGTTGGCTGTGGAGAGCACCGTGAAACCGCTGGCGCGCAGCGCGGCGGGAAGGGATTCCGGGGCGTTGAACTGGAAGGGCACCCCTGGTCGACCCGTGGTGGGTGCCACGGGGGTTTCCAGATTGCCGAAGGCCAGATCCGCCTCGTGGAAGAGTGGTATCAGGTCCACCCACAGAGCCTGGAAACCATTGGGGTCCAGGTCTGCGGCGCGCTTGACGTCCTGGTGCATCAGGATATCCCCGACAGCGACCAGGCTGAGGCTGATGGGAGCAGGAGGCGCCGGTTTCACCACCCGATTGCGGCAGGCGCCGAGACCGAGGAGCAGCAGGCATGCCGCGCTCGGCAAAGCCCGGCGCATCAGGCCCATTCCTCCGGACCATAGTAGACCTCCACCGGCAGACCCGGAAGGCGACCCCGTACGCTTGCTGCGAGGGCATCCAACTCAAGTCGACGCAGCGGTCGCGCCTCGGGCTCGGGCGTGGGTCTGGCCACGGTGTAGAGCTGGATGGCCTGGAGCTGCCCGCCCTGGGCCAAGATGTGCTCGAGGCGACCGCAGTAGGCCTCCAGCTCGGCTTCGCATGGACCCTGCCCCTTCCAGTCGAGGAAGAGCGTCTGGATGAGGATCGGCCATTGGCGGGCCGTGGCGAGCAGGTTGTCGAGGATGCGCTCGAAGGGGATCTGGCTGCGGCAGATCTCTTGGTAGAAGGACTCAGTACCGGCATCGAGCTTGGCCCAGATCTCGCCGCGATTTTCCATCAGCGTCACCAGTCCCTTCACGACCTCCGGCGCCTGCAGGCGGCTGGAATCCGTGATGAGCACGAGCTTCACCAGGTCCAACCCCCGCTGAGCCTTGAGGCGAGCGACCCGGGCCACCACCTCGGCAAACTCGCGGGCAGTCGTAGGTTCGCCGTCACCACTGAAAGCAATGTCGTTGAGGCGCCGCTGCTCGGGCCGGGCTGAGTCAAACGGTGGAATCTGGTAGATCTCCCCACTGCTGGCCAAGTCCAGCAATAGGCCCAATTCCCGATCAAGCAGATTCAGGTCAAGACCTTTCCGCTTGGGTGGCGTCGTGCGGTCCACCTCGCAGTAGACGCAATCGAAATTGCAAACCTTGTCCGGGTTCAGATTCACACCAAGACTCATCCCGCGACTGCGGCGGGAGATCACTGGATAGCAGTAGTCGAATTCCCGCCAAACGCGCCGATGATCCAGGTGGGCTTTGATCAGATCCCTCATGTCAGTCAGTACAGCACGGACTCGAATCCGGAGCAGCAAAAAAGGGCACCGCGAAGGCTCTGGCACCCCTTTTTGCCAGGAAGCAGGTCGCTACTTCAGCCGCTCAGCCAGGGCTTTGCCCATGTCCGCGGGGCTCTGCACCACTGTGATGCCGGCGGCGGTAAGGGCCTTCATCTTCTCGGCGGCGGTACCGTGGCCACCGGAGATGATGGCCCCCGCGTGGCCCATGCGGCGTCCCGGCGGGGCCGTCTGGCCGGCGATGAAGGCCACCACAGGCTTCGTGACGTAGGCTTTCACGAACTCCGCGGCCTCCTCTTCGGCACTGCCACCGATCTCGCCGATCATGATGATGGCGTGGGTATCCGGGTCATCCTGGAACAGCCGCAGGGCGTCGATGTGGCTGGTGCCGTTGACCGGATCACCACCAATGCCGATGCAGGTGCTCTGGCCGATGCCGAGGGCGGTGAGCTGGCCCACCGCCTCGTAGGTGAGGGTGCCCGAGCGGCTGACCACACCCACGTGGCCCTGCTTGTGGATGCGGCCGGGCATGATGCCGATCTTGGCGAGGCCCGGGCTGATGATGCCGGGGCAGTTGGGGCCGATGAGTCGGCTATTGGGGTAGTCGGGGAGGACCCGCTTCACCTTCACCATGTCAAGGACGGGAATGCCTTCAGTGATGCAGACGATGAGCTCGAGGCCCGCCTCCAGGGCCTCGAGGATGGCGTCCGCAGCGCCGGCGGGTGGTACGAAAATCATGCTGGCATTGGCGCCGGTCTTGGCGACGGCTTCCCTCACGGTATTGAAAACAGGAAACCCCTCGATCTCGGTCCCACCCTTGCCCGGAGTGACGCCGCCGACCACGTTGGTGCCGTAGTCCCGGCATCCAATGGCGTGGAAGAGGCCTTCGCGACCCGTGATGCCCTGGACGATCAGTTTGGTGTGGTTACCCACGAGAACAGCCATGTCATACCTCGAAAAAATGGACTCTGTCGGATTCTGGGAGTGGGCTATTTGATGGAGGCGACCACCTTTTCGGCGGCGTCCTTCAAGTCCGTGGCGACCGTGAGGTTCAGACCACTGTCGGCCAGAATCTGCTTGCCCTCTTCGAAATTGGTGCCCTCGAGGCGGACCACCACAGGCACCTTGATGCCGATCACCGTCGCGGCTTTCACGATGCCCGCGGCGACCACGTCACAGCGCATGATGCCGCCGAAGATGTTCACCAGCACGGCCTT
>CAIYNT010000265.1 GCA_903927605.1 uncultured Holophagaceae bacterium | reverse complement strand
TCGAATCCTTCCTCCCCAACGAAACAAGGCCGCCTTGCGCGGCCTTGTGTCGTTGGGGAGCGTATGGAGGATTCGAAGTCACAGAATCCCTGGCCGGTAGGCGCCCGCAGAGGCAGTCCGGGGGACTGCCGGAGCGGATCAGCGCCGGGCCAGGGATTCGCGCGGCCGGAGCGTCACCCCGAGCCGTAGGCGAAAGGGTGACGTGAAGGGAATCCTTCCTCGCGTATGGAGGATTCGAAATCAGGGATGGCGCGCAGGCTGACTCGGGCCGTCGCCTCCGGCGTCGGTCTTATTTGCCTCTCCTAGCAAATGGTGGGCCAGCCCCTGGCTTATAGCTGGAACTTCAATAGCTTGTCACCGCTGACGTCCACGGGCTGGTGCTTGATGCTGTTGGGGCCGCGAACGGTGACAATGTGGTGGCCCACGGCCACCTGGACGCTGCTGTGGTCGCTTTCGATACGGGCGTCCTGGTCATCCACAAATACTTTGCCGGTGCCCGGGAAGGTCTCGACCGTGAGGGTGCCGAGACCAGGCACGGTGAGCGCGGTGGTCTGTCCCGCGGTGAGACTGACGGTACGACTGTCCTTGTAGAAGTAGAGGACACTGTTCAGTTCGAGCTTGTGGATGCCGGGGGGCAGCGACACCTTCGATCCAGGACCGACTTCGCCCAGATCCTTGCCATCGGCCTTCAGCCGCACACTGAATCCCCCAGCCAGCTTGAGGAACCCCGGCGCATCGGGATCCAGGGAGGGCTCCGGCTGGGCCGCGACGGTGGAGGCTTCCTTCAGTGGGAACGCCCGGCCATTCGGTCCATCGCCCGGATCGAAATCCAGGTGGAAATGCAGGTTGTCCTTGGTGAGGGTCAGTCGGTGCTGAATACCCTGGTTCCACTGGACGTGGAGGGGCGTCACGCCCTCCAGTTCCTTCTCATCCAGCACGGCCGTGGCACCCTGGGGCAAGGAATCCAGCAACTCATCCTTGATGATGGGATCCATCCTGAAAGCGGATGGAACCTCGCCCGGCTTGAACTCGTAGGTGATGGGCAGATGCCCTTTCAATTCGAGCCGCACCTTGTCGCCTGGCACCAATGACTGATTCTGGGGCGTTGGACCCACTTCCAGATCATTCACGAAGACCTTGGCGCCCGATGGCAGGGATTCAATCTTGAGCCGCATCCCTTTGGGACCTCTGAAGAGGAACCATCCGCCGCCCATCACAACTACTAGCAACACTGTGGCGATCCAGAGCCAGCCTGCTTTCCGATGTGAGTGACGGTCCACGACCATCGTCTCGTCGAAGGACGTGGAGACGATCTCCGGCAGAGGGGCATCCCCACTCATCCGCATGAGACCGAGCAGTTCGCGCCGGTCGTCCTTGCCCAACTCCGTCACGGCGTCGAGCAGATCACGCACAAAGCCCGTGCAGGTGGCGTAGCGTGCCTCGGGTCGCTTTGCCAGCACCTTGCCGAAGACCCGCCGCCAGCCTTCCGGCAGGACGCCCAGCACAGGTGGCTGCACTTCAATGGGGGGCTCGTTCACGATGCGATAGAGGATGGTGTTGATGGAGGTGCCAGGAAAGGGAGACTGCCCGCTCATGAGCTCGAAGACCAGCACGCCGAAGCTGAAGATGTCGGAGCGGCTGTCGACCGTGCCCTCCTTGATCTGCTCGGGGCTGGCATAACTGGGTGTGCCGAGGAAGGTGCCCGTCTGGGTGAGGCTGGCGTCCTCCCGCTTGGCGATGCCGAAATCCATGAGCTTGGGGCGGCCATCTTCGCCCACCATCACGTTTCCCGGCTTCACATCCCGGTGGACGATGGCCTTGGCATGGGCATGATCCAGAGCCTCGGCCAGACCCACGGCGATCCGGAGTTTTTCCTTCATGGTCAGGGCGGGACCGTTCTTCATGATCCCGTCCAGCGGCTTGCCCGCCACGAACTCCATGGCCAGGAAGGGCCCGTAGCCTTCCACTTCGCCCACATCGTAGATGGCCACGATCCCCGGGTGGTTCAGCAGGCCCGATACCTCCGCCTCGCGCTGGAACCGTGCCAGATACTCATGCTGATCGGCCTCGGTCCTCACGGCCTCCAGCTTCATCAGCTTGATGGCCACCTTGCGCTTGATCCTGGGATCCTCGGCCAGCACGACACTTCCCATGGCGCCGGAGCCCAGAAGACACAGCACCTGGTAGCGGCCGATCATCCTGGGGAAGTTGGGGTTGTCGAGGTCACTCATGTCAGCATCCTACCGAACCCATCGGAGATGAGGCGGCGGTTTGTTAGGATTTTCGTGGTTTTTCCAACGAACTGTGTGAGAATAAAGGAGGCCCGTTGACCCGGGCTGTGGGGGGTCTATTCCGTGATGGAAGTCATCAAAACCGTCGTGCTCGGCACCTACTTCACGCTGCTCACCATCCTGAGCATCTACGGGGCGCATCGCCTCTGGATGCTGCTGCTCTACTATCGCCACAAGAATGATGTCCCCCAGCCCGAGGGTGATGCCAACTACCTGCCCAAGGTCACGGTGCAGTTGGCCGTGTTCAATGAGATGAACGTCATCGAACGTCTCATGGACTACACCATCAAGATGGACTGGCCCAAGGACAAGCTGGAGATCCAAGTGCTGGACGACTCCACGGATGACACCGTGAAGGTCGCGAGCGCAGTCGTGGACCGCTACAAGGCCCTGGGCTTCGACATCCACTACCTGCACCGGACCGATCGCACGGGCTTCAAGGCCGGCGCGCTGGCCGAAGGGCTCAAGGTGGCCAAGGGCGAGCTCGTTGCCATGTTCGACGCGGACTTCCTCCCCACGGTGGACTTCCTGCGCAAGGCCGTGCCCCATTTCGCTGATGAGAAGGTGGCCTTCGTCCAGGGTTGCTGGGCCCACCTGAATCGCGAGTTCTCGCTGCTGACCCAGGTGCAGGCCATCCTGCTCGACGGTCATTTCGTCTTCGAGCACACCGCCCGCAACCGCTCCAAGGCCTTCTTCAACTTCAGCGGCACCGCCGGCATGTGGCGCGTGGCCGCCATCGCCGATGCCGGGGGCTGGGAGCACGACACCATCACCGAGGACGCCGACCTCTCCTACCGCGCCCAGCTCAAGGGCTGGACGGGGGTCTACCTCAAGGACCTGGTCGTTCCCGCCGAGCTGCCGGTGGAGGTGAACGCCTTCAAGAGCCAACAGCACCGCTGGGCCAAAGGCAACGCCCAAGTCATCCGCAAGCTCATGATGACCATCTGGAAGTCCAACGAGAGCCTGCACACCAAGCTGGAGTGCTGGTTCCACCTGACGGCCAACTGCAACTACATGCTGATGGTGGTCCTTTCCATCATCATGGTGCCCGCCATGATCTTCCGGGCCGGCACTCCCGTGCATGTCCTGCTGCTCACGGATGGTCCCTTCTTCCTGCTGAACGCCGTCAGTGTGGGGCTCTACTTTGGCCTCTCCCAAAAGGAACTGACCGACAACACCGGCTGGACCACCCGCCTGAAGTACATCCCCGGTCTCATGGGTCTGGGCATCGGCCTCGCCCTCAACCAGGCCAAGGCCGTGCTGGAAGGCTTCTTCACCGATGACAAGGAATTCAAGCGCACTCCCAAGTACGGTGTCGATGCCAATGGCAAGACCGTCACCAAGCGCGCCTACAAGGTGCCCAAGAGCCTCATGACCTTCCTCGAACTGGGCTTCGCCGTCTACTACTTCGGCGCCCTCCTGGTGGCCGTCTATATCCGCAAGTGGGCCTCGGTGCCCTTCCTCTGGCTCTTCTTCAGCGGCTTCTCCTACATGAGCATTCTGTCCTTTGCCGATATGAAGCTCTTCCGCCGCCTGGCCATGGACGAGCCCGCCGACGATGCCCAGAGCGCCTCGAACTTCGTCCAGTAACGCGACCAGCCGATAAGGGTCCATGGCCCACCCAGGATCCTCCCGCCCTCGAGCAGCCGCCCTGCGGTACCGGCCGGAATCGCCTTTCCTGGACGCGGCACCCCGTCTCGTCGCCAAGGGACAGGGCCTTCTCGCGGAACGCATCCTCGACCTGGCCAAGCAGCATGGCGTGTCGATCTCCAAGGATCCCGACCTGCTGGCCGCGCTCGAACCCCTGGACCTGGATCGGCTCATCCCCCCGGAACTCTTCCAGGCCGTGGCCGTCATGCTTGCCGCCCTCTATCGCGCCAATAAGAAGGCGTCCGGATGATCGACCTCCACTGCCACACCCTCCATTCGGACGGCACGGACTCGCCGGCAGGGCTGGCTCTGCTTGGGGACCAGGCGCGTCTCACGGCCCTCTGCCTCACGGACCATGACACCCTGGCCGGCATTCCAGCCTTTCTCGCCATGCAGTCCCAGGTAAAGGTGCGGCTGCTTGTGGGCACGGAATTGAGCTGCCACTTCGTAGGAGAATCCCTCCACGTGCTGGGGCTGCTGGTGGACCCGATGGATGCCCGTTTCCAGGCACGCCTGGAGGAATTGCGCGGGCGCCGGGATGACCGGAACCGCCGCATGATCATTCGGCTGGCCGAGCTGGGCTGCCCAGTCACCTACGAGGAAGTCCAGGCCCAGGCCGACTCCCCCCTGCTCTCCCGGGTTCACTTCGCCAAGGCGCTGGCCGCACGGGGGCATGTCCGCCGCCCCCCGGAGGCCTTCGAGCGACTCATCGGCGACGACTGTCCCGGGTTCGTGCCCCGGGAAGAGCTGAGCCCTTACGAGGCTTCGCTCTGGATCCGAGAGGCCGGGGGCGTGCCCGTGGTCGCCCATCCCGGCCGCTTCGCTGCCGGGGGCTTCCGCTGGGATGAAGCCATGGCTGAACTCCAGCGGCAGGGCCTCGAGGGCCTCGAAGGGTACTACGGTGAGTACCGGGCTGCCGAGCAGAAGTACTTCGTGGCCCTGGCGGCGCGACTGGGTATGGTCATCACCGGCGGCAGCGACTACCACGGTGCCAACAAACCGGGCCTGCGGTTGGGCCGTGGTCGAGGGGGCCTGCAGGTGCCGGATGACCTCCTGGATCGTTTGGAAACCCAGCAAAGACTTGGCGCTTACCACTAAGGCCGATAGGCTGGAAGCGCAGAGGCATTCATGTCCAATCGGATCCTCCTTGTGGAGGATGACCCCATCAATGTGAAGTTCATCCAGACCGTGCTCGCCAAGAAGGGCGGATACGAGGTTCTGGTTTCGGAAGAGGTGGAAGAGATCCTGCGTCTCGCCCATGAGGCCGACTTGGCTGCGGTGATCATGGATGTGAGTCTTTCTCGTTCGAGCTACGAGGGGCGCAAGGTGGATGGCATCTTCATCACCCAGCTGCTGAAGAAAGATGAGAACACCCGGCACATTCCGGTACTCCTGGCCACGGCCCATGCCATGTTCGGTGACCGTGAGAAGTACCTGGAACTGACCGGTGCCGAGGGCTACATCGCCAAGCCGATTCATGACCCTGCCAGCCTGATCGAGGCGGTGAAGGCCGTCATAGGGTCCTGACCATGGCCATGAAATCTGCACCCCTGGCCTCGTTCCGCCTGCTGATCGAGTATGACGGGGGCCGGTTCCAGGGCGGGCAGTAACCGGGCGCCAAGCAGACGAAGGAGGGCGTCCGGACCGTGGCGGGAAGCATCGAGCATGTGATCCACGACGCCGGCCTGCGGCTCCTGTACCTGGGCGGCGCTGGGCGGACCGATGCCGGGGTCCATGCCCTGGGCCAGGTCGCCCATCTGCACCTGGAAGCCAAGGAGGCGCCCCGCCCTGGCGAGCTGCGACGGATCCTGGACAGTGCGCTTCCGCAAGACATCGCCATTCGCGACGTCCGGAGCTGCCCTCCCCGGTTTCATGCCCGCCACGATGCCATGGATCGCACCTATCTCTATCAGATCAGCCGCCGCCGCAGCGCTTTCGGCAAACCATGGATCTGGTGGGTGAAGCGGAGTCTGGATCTGGATCGGCTCTCCCAGGCGTGGAGCACCTTCGATGGGGACCAGGATGTGTCCGCTTTCGCGGATCTCGACACCGAAGAGGATGGCCGTGCACGCATCTTCCGGTGCGAGGTGGCCGAAGCGGGAGCGCTCATCCTCCTGCGGGTCCGGGCCACCCACTTCTTCCGTCGCCAGGTACGCCGCATGGTGGGGGCCGCCGTGGCCTGCGCCCTGGGCGAAGAGGAACCCAGGCGAGTGCAGGAAGATCTCAGAAATCCGACGGAGGTCGCCAACCTTTTCTGGGGCGCGAAGGCCTCTCCAGCCTCAGGGCTCTTTCTAGAATCCGTCCGTTATCCCGGGGATCCGGAACTCGGACCACCCAGGCCCACCATCTCGATTCCCTGAGGACACCCGGATGCTCACCCGCAAGGAAGCTTGGCAGCTGCTCTGCGACTGGACCCCTTCAGAAAAACTCCGTACGCATGCCCATGCGGTGGAGCTCGTGATGCGGAACCTGGCCGCTGGGCTGGGACAGGATGTGGAACGTTTCGGCCTCGCCGGTCTGCTGCACGACGCGGACTATGACAGCTGGCCCGAGGAACACCCCAGGCGCATCGTCGGGTGGCTGCGGGAGCGGGGGGACGAGGACCTGGCCCACGCCATCAGCGCCCACTACACGCGCTGGGGTGTGCCCTACGACAGCCTATTGGACAGAGCCCTCCTGGCTTCCGACGAGATCACGGGCTTCGTCATGGCCTGTGCCCTGGTGCGCCCTACGCGGACCCAAGGGCTGGAACCCAAGAGCGTGAAGAAGAAGCTGAAGGACAAGGCCTTCGCCGCCGGCGTGGACCGCTTTGAGGTTGCCGAAGGCCTGCGCATGCTCATCGAAGCCGTGGGCGGCACCGAAGACGAGCACCTCGCCCGCATCATTGCGGTTCTGCATGACCACCGGGTGGAACTGGGACTCGCCTGAAGCTCAGGCCTAGCGGACTTTGGTGGGGTGGAGAAAGCTGTCCACCGCCTCCAGGAAGGCCCCGGGCTGGTCCACGAAGGTCATATGCCCGCTATTGGGAAGCACGACGAGGCGCGAGCCCGGGATCAGGCGGTTCATCTCCCTGGCGAGGGACGGATCGCATTCATCGTGATCCCCGACCGTGATCAGGGTAGGCACCTTGATGCCCGGAAGCCGGTCGGCATATTCCACGGAGGTCAGGTTGCCATCGATGAGGAATTCCCCGTGGGAGCCCCACATTTCGCGGTAGACCGTCCAATCATCGGGCCCGGCGTTCGAGGCTTCGAAGCGCGGATCGGGACGCGCGCCGTACAGGTAGGGGAAGTAGCCCTGCCCCCAGGCCGCCTCCGCATACTCGGCCGTGTAGCGGCCTCGCTCATACGGCCTGCCCTTGCCGAAGAGGCCTTCGGCCTCCATGCGGTCAATGGAGGCCCGAAGGTCCGCCGGCATGCGCTCCTTCATCCTCCTGAACACCTCGTTCATGGCCCGGGTGGAATGGAAGGTGCTGCAAAGGATCAATCGAGAGAGGCTGGAGGGATATTTGAGGGCATAGGCCTGGGCCAGCACGCCGCC
>CAIYNT010000264.1 GCA_903927605.1 uncultured Holophagaceae bacterium | reverse complement strand
CTCCTGCTCGCTCCAGGGAGGGTCGCATCGGGGGTTGTAATGCTCCCGGAAAAGGCCCAGAGCCTCCTCCTCTGCCAGATCGAAACCGGTGATGACCATCAGAACATCGGTAAAGGTCTTGGTGCCGCCGTCGGCATTCCCACCCGCTCCAGCGACAGAGCCGGGAATGGCGTCCAAATATCTCCCGGCCCGGGCCAGCACTTCTACACGGTCCTGATTGCCCTGTGCAACAACTCGACGGCGGGCCGGTTTGGTTTCCTTCTTAACAAGTGGATAGGCCAGCTGCACCAGCTCTCTCGTGCATCGGGGACCGTCCACATTGATGAGCTCCACGAGTTGTGGTTCAGATTTCTTGTGAAAGAATCCTGGCACGCGGAGCACTCGTTCGACGGTGCAAGCCTTCTTGTCAGCTCCAATGGGCGCGAGGGCGCACTGGATGGCTTTTAGCTCTGCTTCGTGTTCCTTTCGGCGACATTCGTCAGAGCTGTCCATCGGACCTTCAGCCAACCAGTAAACATGAAGTCCACCAGGAGTGCGCACAGCCATCGTTGGTTCGAGAGGCAGGGCGCGCATGATTCCTTCAACATCATCGGTGGGAACGCTCGCATCCTTAAAGTCTAAGTCGCTGTGCCAGCCCCGGATTTGAGTGATGTGCGACTTCGTTCTGCCGCTTTGATCGGTTTCGTTTACGCAAACGAAGATGCCTGCGCCCCTATTGTTCAGGTCCTCGAGTAGTTCACACCGATCCTCAAGGCTGCCGTGGATCACTTTCGCGAGTGGATCAGGTTTGGGTTTGGGGGTGCCGTCTGTGAAGGTCTGAAAAGTCACAGGCTGCATCCAGGCGTCATCATCCGAGCAGCCCAGAAGCCGTGCCAAGAATGGGACCGCGTGCAGTTCAAGCTGGCTTCTTCGGTGGTCATCCATGGGGGGCCTCCCCACGGAAGGCGTCATGGATGGCCCGTCCTTCTCGGTTCTGAAGCGATTGGGGAGAGATGGCAAACCCGCCGCTGCCATCGAAGCTGATTTGAAATACAACAGTCCTGTCCCACATGGAATGGATCTTGATATAAGTTCCAGAGCGGGTCCTTCCGGACGCAACAAACCTTTTCAGATGCTCTGCGACAGCTTCAGCGGTCAGCATCATGGGATCCAACAAACAGAATTCAACTGCGTATTGACGCTCCGCTGCGCCATCCCGCACCTTCATGAGCTCAGCCTGCCTTCTTCGCGCTGTCTGAGGGGTTGACGAGGTTGTGTGTGGGGCGCACACTTTGTATGTTTCTCGACCAAATTGGTCAACTTCTTCACCCCCCCGCTGCCCGGCGGGGGTATTTTTAGTGGCTGTCATGGATCACACTGAGCTCGGATTCACGCGCCTGGCGGCGATGTAATCGCGAAGGACCGAGAGTTCGTAGACAACTCTCCGCTCGCTGATTTTCACGAAGGCTGGACCGATGCCGCGTTGACGCATCGAATCCAGGGTGGCCTTGCTCAGGTTGGTGAAGGTGGCAGCCTCCTTGACGGAGACATACTCGATGGGACCAGACGGGCCTCGAAACATTTCTCCACACTTCCAACCTGAAGGGAGTACGTCAATTCCCTAAGAGAGCTTGAATCCAGAACTTCCTCGAAGGCATTCAGGAATTGCACGCCAAGTGGCTCCGGGAGGACATCCTGAACCTTCCGATGAAGAAAAACATCCGGCGTGGCGTAGAGCAGGTTCGCGTCCGAGACGTGCACGTCCAGGTACTCGCCGTCTCTCTTGTTGGTGAAGATGAGGTCGGGGATGGCCTGGATGAGTGCCTGGTTCTTGGCGAGGCTGTTCTCGAGTTCAAGGGTCATCCGCTTCGAGGCAGCCAGGTGCCAGGCCAGGTCGGCCAGGAGCTGGACCGATTCGATATCAGCCTCGTCATAGTCGGCAAGCTTGTTCCCAACTCCCAGAACTGCCACGACACGCCCGGATCTTTTCACAGGAACGACCAGTTCTCGCAGTACCGTTGCATGCCCTGGGGGCAGGCCCTTGCGGTTCGGAAGGTTCTGGTAGTCGTTCTGGATCAGGGGATGACCCATTCGAAGGCAGTCTGCCCATACGCCGGCTTTCGCCACGGGATAATGCATTCCCTTGCCCTCGGCCGTGCAGAACTCCGCCTCCGTGCGAGTGCTCCATGCCTGCAGAAGGAGGTTCTCCTGGTCCTCTTCCACGAAGTGGTAGAAGCCGATATGGGAACCGGTAAGAGCCTCGGCCTCGTCCAGTGTCGCTCGGAGAATCTGCTCCAGGCTGAGATCCTTCGCCCGTTCCTCAAGGCTGATCACGGCTGCATGGATGGTCCTGGAACGACCCGGTGCGGGTTCGGACATTGGCATTCGCAATCCAATGGGTAGACACCCAATTATTCGGCATTGTCCGGGGAACGGTTGAAATTTCGCCGGTTGTCATGCGACCGGAGGCCACGCCAGTGACACCTGGCAGAAGGAGGAGCCTGGTCCAGAAAGGGCCGTGAAGGGGCATTCATCCGGTGGTCGGGAAGCGCCCCAGAGCCCGTCTTCCCCGGTAGTTTGAGGCTCTGGGCTCTGCCAACACGGGAATGCCCGGCAGAAGGAGCCTGATGACCGGGTGCGGGTCATGAAGACCCACCCGCACTCACTCTTCAGCTACACCATCAGGGTCTTCCGGCGGATCCTGGCGATCCGTACGGCATTCTCGAGAACGGCCCGGCCTGATGGCGTGAGGTTGGCTTCCCGCAGGATCACGGTGGCCGCCTCCTCCAGGTTGAGGGCGTGAATGGCCTCCTGTCCCAGTGCTTGGTAGTGGCCCTTGTGGTGGGTTGGCGTCATGGGCGTCCCTTGCTCGTTCTCATTTGGCATCGAACCTGGAGGTGGAGAACTTGAATCTTTCGGTGATGGAGGGGAATAAGTGGGTACTCGCAGGGATCTGGATCCCCGTGTTGGCTGGGAACACCATCGGGGGCCTCCGGTGTCCCGGGAGCCGTATCCGTCGGTTGGCTGGGTGAGGCCCCTGCGAGCCTGTCTTGGGAAGGTGGGAGAGCCCCCCGGGCGTGGAGGCTGGAGGGTCGGACCCAACTGGACCGGATGGATGGCCAAGGCTGCCTTTTACGGTGATCCTGCGATCCACTCATCCCGCTATAGCCGCTCCAGCCGACCTCGAAGTTCCTCCATGGCGAATGGCTTGGGGAGCAGGGTGACGAAGGGTTCATTCAGCGTGAGATCCAGGGTGGTCTGGTCGGCCCTCCCGGTGGAAATGATGACTGGCAGCTTGGGGAATAAGGTCCGCAGGCGGGGCAGGGTCGCCAGCCCGCCAAGTCCTGGCATGTTCATGTCGAGGATGACCACGTCGGGCTGGAATCCGGCCTCGAGTTGGGTCAGAGCCGCCTCGCCGCTGCCAACAGCCAAGGCCGCATGCCCCATTCTGGTCAAGACTTCGTAAGTGGTATTCCGCGGGATTTCGTCGTCATCCACGAGGAGCACGTTCAGCTTCCGGGGCACGGTCCCAGTGGGGCGGTCCTCCTCCCCTTCGGGGGCCTGGGTCCTGTTGGCGAAGGATGGGAAGCGGATCCGCACGCGTGTGCCCCGCCCTGGTTCGCTCTGGATCTCCAGCTGCCCCTGGTGTGCCTTCACGGTGCTGTAGACCATGGAGAGGCCAAGGCCCGTGCCCTTGCCCACTTCCTTCGTGGTGAAGAAGGGGTCCACGGCCTTCTCGAGCACTTCCTTGGTCATCCCCACCCCCGTGTCTTCCACCAGGACCTCGACCCAACCACTGTCGACGTTCCGGGTGCGCAGGGTCAGCGTGCCATTGTCAGGCATGGCATCCACCGCGTTGACACAGAGGTTCATGAAGGCGTGCGTCAGGGCACCTGCATCGCCACGGATGTACCGCAGGTCGGGGGCAAGATCCAGCTCGAGGTGGATCCTGGACAGGGTGGTGCGTTCCAGCAGATTCACTTCCTCACGGAGGATCTCGTTCAGTTCCAGTTCGTATTCTTCGGCGGTCCGCTGGCGAGCGAATCGCAGCAGGCTCTTCACCATCTTTCCGGCCCGCTCGGCGGCGCGGATGATGGCCTGGAAGGATCGGTGTCCCAGGCTGCCCTCGGGTTGTTCTTCCAGTCCAAGCTCCGCCATTCCCAGAATGCCTGTCAGCACATTGTTCATGTCGTGGGCGATGCCGCCCGCCAGGGTGCCGAGGCTCTCCATTTTCTGGGCCTGCTGCAGCTGGGCCTGGAGCCTCGCATTCTCCTCCTCCGCCTGCTTCCGCGCCGAGATGTCCTGGATGGACCCTTCGAGGATGCCCTCCTCTCGGAAGAGCTTTACCGAGGTGATGGCCTGGCGGATCTCACCCCGCGCATTCAGGTACTCGAACTCGAAATCCATCACATGTCCTTCGGCCTCCAGCAGGCGGACCATCTCCTCCCTTTTCCTCCGGTCTGCCCACACCACAACAGAAGGCTGCTGCCGGACCTCGTCCATGGTTCTTCCGAGCAGTTCCAGGTACTTCTCGTTGAATTCCAGGATTTCGCTGCCATCCAGCCGGGTCCTGAACATCCCCACCTCGGCATTGTTGAAGAGCTGGCGGTAGCGCTCCTCGCTCTCGCGCAGGCCAGCTTCCAACTCTTTGCGCCCCGTGACATCGACATGGGTGCCCACCATGCGCAGGGCGCGCCCCCCCTCATCGCGATGGATGGCCTTGCCTCGGCCAAGGATCCATCTGATGGCTCCATCCCGGGCCCGCATGCGGTATTCCACCTCAAAACTTGGGCAGGCACCCTGGATGCATGCTTCGTTGGCTGCCAGGACCCTCGCCCGGTCTTCCGGGAGGATCAGGTCTGCCCAGGAGTCCACTCGCGCGGAAAATTCGTCCAGCTCGTAGCCCAGCATCCGGGTGTAGGAGGGACTGTAGTACACGGCCCCCGTGGCGACGTTCCAGTCCCATATCCCATCGCTGGTCGCATCCATCGCCAGGCGGAACCGTTCCTCACTCAGGGACAACGCCTCCGCGTTCAACGCCTGGCTTTTCCACGCCCGCCAGAAGAGCCAGGAAATGGCCCAGATGCCCAGGAGGGAGAGTCCCATGAGGGTCAGGATCCTGCTCCGGTCCCCGCGCCACTGGGCCAGGTAATCCGCCTCCGCCAGTCCGGCTCCGACGATCAGGGGTGCGTCCTTGACCCGGCGCATGGTGTAGAGCCTGGGCTTCTGGTCGAAGGACGAGATGGCGGAGTGGGTGACCTCCGAGGCGCCGGATTGCACGAATTTCATGAGTTCGGCCGTTCCCGTTTGGGACCCGATCTCCAGGTCAGGTCCACCCGAGGCTTCCGGGAAGCGGGCGATGAACCCGCCATCACTGTCCCTCACGGTCAGCGACCCCCCCGGCCCGATCTCCTAGCCCGAGAGCCGGCTCTTGAGGTAATCCAGGGAGAGGGGAATCACCACGACCCCTCCGAACTCGCCATTCGGCAGGTTGAAGCGTCGGACGCACGGGATCACCCACTTCTTCGTGAGGAATCCGATGATGGGTTTGGAGACGACCATCCCCGCATCCGGATGGGTCCTGCAGTAGAGGAACCACCAGCGGCTCTCCCAGGAGGGAACCAGGGCGATGGGGCGGTTGCCGAGGATCGCCCTTCCCCGGGCATCGGCGATCCAGATGATCCCGGGCCAGGGCAGCAGCTTCCCCTCCGTGGCAAGGAGCTGCTCCAGCCTGGGGTGGTTCAACTGTCCGTTCCGCCAGGTGCCTGTCGCTTCACCGGCGACGCTGCCCAGCGCAAGATCGATTTTCTGAAGGGTGCCGGTGAGGCTCTGATCCAGGGCCTGGGCGAGGTTCCTGCTCTGGATCCTGGCCAGGCCCTCCGACTCGATCCGCCGGGTGGCCACGAATCTGAAGCCGAGGGCCACCACGATTCCGGTCGCCAGCAGGGTGGCCGAAATGAGCATGGCTTCAAAGGGGCTCTTGATGGGAGCGCGGGGCGCGTGTTTCACGGTGGACCGATGCGTGGGTCAGGGCACATGGGGGTATGGATCAGATTCACTCTGTGTCGGGTCGGCCCGCTCCCGGCTTGAGTTCCAGAACCGTGGGCCTTCCGGCCGCCCGATCCCGGGGACTCACTCCTCCGAGAAAAAGAAGGGGGCCTCGATCTGGTCCGCGTCCATGGTCTTGACGAGGGTCTCCAGGCTCTGGTTCAGCGTCTTGAGCTGAGCCGGGCTGAGGGATTTCAGTCCCTTGATCAACTGGTCCTGGGCCGGGTTGGGCGCCTGGTGGATCAGGGCCAGCCCCCGGGGGGACAGGCTCAGGCAGACCCGGCGACGGTCGGCCTGGTCGGGCTCGCGCAGCACCAGCTCCTTCGCGATCAGGCGGTCGATCACTCCGACGACGGTGCTCGGGCTCAGGTGCATGCTGGCCGCCAGGTCCTTCAGGGAAAGCGGAGCCTTGCGGCCCAGTTCCCAGAGCGCCCAGAGCTGGGGACCGGTGATCCCGAACCTCGTTTCCACGGTCCGGGAATAGGACTCGACCGCCTTGAAGATCCGGCGCAGGTGCTGCATGGAGCCCTCCACCAGCTCCTTCGCAGATGGGTCTTGCTTTTTGTTTTGCATGGGTAATAATTTGTGTGACGAATTATTTGCTGTCAAGGTCTTCCCCTCCTGCAATCGGCCCATGCCCAAAACCCTTCTGCCTTCCCCCAACCAGCGACTCCGCATGCTAGTGTAGTCCGCCAAAAATACAGGTAACTATTATTCAACATGCCGCACCTGATACTGAGGGGCGACATGGCACATGCTGGGCGAGTAGAACTCACCGAAAATCAGAGGACGCGCCTGGAGGAGATGGCGCGGAGCAGG
>CAIYNT010000263.1 GCA_903927605.1 uncultured Holophagaceae bacterium | reverse complement strand
GATGGTCTTCTCATCGTCCACCAGCAGGACCACGCCCTCAAAGCGGGTCTGGTCCGACAGTCCAACGGCCAGCGTAGGCAGCGCCGCACCGGTCGCCGCGGGGAAGTAGACCTTGAAGGTGGAACCCCGCCCTACTTCACTGTAGATCTTGAGGCCCGCCTTGTGGCCCCGCAGGATGCCCAGCATGGCGGAGAGTCCCAGGCCGCGCCCGGTCAACTTGGTGGTGAAGAAAGGGTCGAAGATGCGGCTGAGAACCTCGGGGCTGATGCCCGCGCCGGTATCGGATACTTCGAGGGTGACGTAGCGCCCCGGCTCCAGGGGCCCCGAGGGGAAGGTCGAGGCGATGAGTTGGGCATCCAGGACCTCCACGCCCGTGCTGAGGTGGATGACGCCTTCATGATCTTCCAGGGCATCCGAGGCATTGGTCACTAGGTTCATGATCACCTGCTGGAACTGCGCACCGTCGGCTTCGAAGGTGGGCAGTTGCTCAGTGAGGCTGAGTCGGAAGATGGCCTTCTTGGAGATGGATACCTTGAGCAGGTGCGTCATCTCCTGCACCACCTCGTTCATGTCATGGAGCTTCACAAAGAAGCGCCCCTTCCCGGAATAGGCAAGCATCTGCTTGGTGAGGTCCGAGGCTTTCAGGACTGTTCTTTCTGCGTTGTGGAGGAAGGGCATGGCTGGCGCTTCGGGGCTGAGGTTGAATTCCGCGAGGTTCAGGTTGCCCAGGACCGCCGTGAGCAGGTTGTTGAAGTCGTGGGCGATGCCCCCGGCCAGCACACCCAGGCTCTCCAGCTTTTGTGCCTGGAGGAACTGCGTCTCCAGGATCCGCCGCTGGGCCTCGGCCCGATGCTGGTCGGTCCGGTCCCGCCAGGTGGTGTGGAGGATCTGCTTGCCTTGCCAGGGCACGACCGTAAGGGTGACCTCCACGGGGAACTCAGTGCCGTCCAGCTTGCGGTGGGTCCAGTCGAAGCGGTAACTGCCCAGCTTGAAGGCCGTGGCGATCATCTCCTCGGCTTTCTCTCGGGAAGACTGTCCATCCGGCTGGAATTCCGGCGATAGGGCTGAAGGGTGGGTATTCAGCACCGAGGCGCGGTCCTGGGCTCCGAGGATCTCCACGGCCACCTGATTGCAGTCCACGAAGAGATGGCCGTCGATGAGCAGGTTGGCGTCTCCAGAGCGTTCGAAGAGGCGGCGGAAGAGGGTCTCCCGCTCCTGCGAGGCCACCTCTGCGGTGTGGCGTGCGTCCGTGTCCCGGACCGAGACCAGCAGGCGTTCCTCACCATCGATCCTGGCGCGGCGCATGTTCACCTCGGCCCAAAAGAGACCACCCGTGAGCCTCCGGGCACGCCACTCGAAGACCTGGGGCTCCCAGGCTGTGGCCTTGCGGATCCAGGCCATGGCCTCGGCCTGCGAATAGGGGGACAGGCCTTCACTGAGCATCTCCACCGAGCAGGCCAAGGCCTCCTCCCGGGTGCAGTCGTACAGTTCCAGCACCTTGGCATTCACGTCGAGGATGGCGCCGCTCTCAAGGTCATGGATGAAAATGGCCTCGTTCACGGCGTTGAAAATCAGGCGGTAGTGCTCCTCGCTGGCCCGCAGAGCCTCGTGGTGCCGCTGGAGGGAGCGGGTCATTTCCTCAAAGGCCCGGCCCAGGCGGTTCAGCTCCGGGACGGTCCGGCCTGGGTGGTTGGCCAGGGCGAAATCGCCTTGGCCAACCCGGTCCACGTGCTCCACCAGGGCCTGGATGGGCCTGATGAGCAGCCGTCCACCCAGGATCCAGGCCACGGCCATGGCG
>CAIYNT010000262.1 GCA_903927605.1 uncultured Holophagaceae bacterium | reverse complement strand
CGGCAAGAAATGGCATTGGCAGTGGGTGTTTCCTTCCCGGCTTCGATCGGTCGACCCAGACTGCGGCATGATCCGTCGCCACTTCATCTACCCAGAGAGTGTCCAAAGGGCCATCCGTGGCCGCCTGACGACCTGGATTTCTTCAGAGGGCGGTCACCGCGTCCAGCGACACGGAGAGTCCGCAAGGGATAGGGGCTCTGCCCCGGCCCCGCTGGGGCCTCCCCGGGACGCCGCCCGTGGCGGCTATTCATCCGCCTTGGGGCCAAAGCTGAGAGGTGACAAGTCATGAAGAACATCGGGAAAATATTCATCCAGGGTGGGTCCCAAGCTGTGCGGATCCCCCCTGGTTTCAGATTCCCGGATTCCGTCCATGAGGTGGAATTCTCTACGGACCCTCACTCTCCAGGGTCCATCACACTTTGTCCGGTTGCCCCCCTGACAAAGGACGAGGCCACTTTCAAGGCAGAACGCCGCCTATTGCGTGCCCTTGGAAACATCGAGAAATGGTCGGGTCTCGATGATTCGGAACGGCGGCGACGTGCCGAGACCGTCCTGAAGAGGATTCGCGAAGTGGTGGGGGAATAGAGAAGGGGCTCTGCCCCCCCTCGTAGTCCTCCCGCTCCGGGATCGGAGCGGGTTGCTCCCTGGTGGTTGGGTGGTCAAACCCTGCATCGGCAGAAGTCGGCAACCAATGAACCACTAATGAGTTGGGGCCAGGTTTCCCTGGCCCCCGTTCAGCTTCGGCGTCCGTTCGGCGCTCAGGTCGCATCCCTGCGTAGCCCTATCCTCCGACGGATGCTTCTCTATTCGGCTTTCGACTTCCGAGCCTTGAGAGCCCTTGGGCTCGAAGAGATCGGCTTCGACCTGGCGGCCATGGCCTCCGACTTGTCGAGGTACTCGGTGATGGCCGCCCGAAATAAATTGCTGATCGAGGAATCGGCGCGACTGCCACGCTCTACGATATTCGCGCACATCTGTTGGTATAAGTGGGCTTCGATCCGAAGCATTAGGGGAGTGTCAAGGCGCAAAGTCACGTTGATTGCGCTTTTGCCCCCCAGCGTGACCTTCCCGGCGCTCTTCGCCATCCCGCACCCCCAGCAATACGGGGACAGTCTAGCGCATGAACCAGCGACTAGAACCTACACCGATCCTCATTGGCTACGCGAGGAAGAATTCTGCCCACCTCGAACTGGCCATCTCCGGGGCTGTGCCCTCCCACCCCATCAGGATGGCAAAACAGAGCACCATCCGTCAGAGCCAGGGCTATGGTCCGCTTAAACGTGCGGGCAGACCCATTGAAGTGATGAGCCGACCATTCCAGGTCCCTGTGCCGCACGAAATCCCCTTCCATCAGTCTGAGGCCCCCCTGTTGGACCTCAATGGCGCGGCGAAGTTTCGTGAGAAGCACCAGATTCTTCAGGGTCAGTTGTGGCGACACGAAGGCCTCCATCCAATTCCGGTAGCGAAAGACCTCGTATGGAGCGAGTCCTGAAATGATTTCCTCGAACAAGGCGTGACGAACGCCGTGAGGCTCCTGGCTCAGGGCCTTGGTAAGGACCACTCGGGCACCCTTCGGGTTGGCGGCCAGGAGCAGGCGAAGGGCTGGGACCGAAAGAGTCACCTCATTCCTCCGTTGTCGATTTCTGAGCCTTCCGTGAAGGAGCCGGTTCCCTGAACACAGGGATGGGCACTTTATGGATGGACATCAGGGCCGTCAACATTTCCATATCCCCCTTCCGGGGGCGTTGCTCACAGTAGGCCCATCGCCGAATGGTGGTGACATCGACGCCAACCTCTTCAGCAAGGGCTCCAACGCCCCCACACTTGTTGGCCAGCTTCCCCCAGACTTCCGGAAGGGAGGTTGGGCGGCCCCTCTTGTGCCCCCGGGACTTGTATTTTCGTTCTTCCAGGATTCGGGCCAATTCACAGTATTTGACGTCGCCCTCCTCCTTGGTTGATTCGCAAGAGGGACAACGCCCCGTACCCCACTGGACCTTGGTGACAAGGTCCTTGAGAAACTGCTTCTGGGAGGCTAAGGATTCGAGCAGTGACATGGCGGCCTATGCGGCAGAGAAAACGTCGAAAAGAGCAGGAGTCTGGGCCTGCTGGAGCTTGCGGGCCAGGGCCGGTGCAACCCGTTTGGTCGCCTTCCGACCTCTGGAGTGAATCGCAATGACAGCAGTACCGCTCTTCCAGACCACGCGAACACGAGCCACGAGGAGGCCACCCCGTCTCAGTTTCTCGCCGTATTCCACGGCGACAGCCTCAGCCTGGTGCTCGTCACATTGAATTCGGTGGAGGGAGATGTGCATCACGGGGTCCATGGCGGCCTCCTCAGGCGACCTGTTGTAGCGGTTCGGGTTGGCCCTTGGCCATCTGGGTAAGGGTTTGGCGGCAGAGGGCCGGATCCTCACGGCGGAGGATGTCCAGCAGGTCATCTCAGATCCAATCGTTGTCCGCGCCCTCGGCGTGGAGGTCGAGGATGATCCTGGTAATGCGTTCAAGGTCGCTCATCTCATCCTCCATTCCCTGTAACTCAGTGGTGGCCAGACATCAGGTGTGCAGGTGGTAGTGAGTGCCTCCCCGAGATAGGCGAGATAGGCTGCGCAGAGCATCTGGGGCGCCTGCACAGGCAGCCCGAACTCCTGGATAGCGCGGGATTCCAGACTCATTGCACACCCCACAAGAGCTTCTCCAGCCGAGCCTGAGCCTCGAAACAGCCCGCCTCGATGGCTTGGTCCCGAAGGAATTCAAGTTGATGCTGACGAACCTGGCTGGCGCGGTTCTTTGCGTGGTCCAGGGCTTCCCCCAAGATCGAGAACGAACCCTCAATCAGGAACTCAGCCCCGGGGTCGCTGATCGCCCACAGCACAAAAATGTCGTTGAGGAGATCGACACACCAGAACACCCGTCCCGTCCACTCACCGAGAATCTCGTCCAGGTCCACAGGGTAGGATACGCGCCGGTTCCTCCCGATCCGCGTCCAGGCTTGCTTGGGTAGTGCCTGGGCATCGGCTTGCCACCCATCCCAACGCAGGTGGGCTAGGTTGCCCTTGATGAGGAAGTCGGAGCCTTCCTCCCGCAGCAGGACATAGTTCTCGGACGCATCGAAGGCGGCATCCATGCGGGTGAGGATCCCCTCGATACCCAGCGACTTCAGGCGGCGGATCGAGGTGCGCAGAAAGTCGGGCGCTCCCTTCTGGCTGTGCTGGTTGCCAGGACGAAACGCCTCATTGATGCACCAGCCCTCCATCCCGGCGAAGGCGAAAATGGGGCAGAAGCCATCCACGCCGGGCATGTAGGTGCGCGACACACCTTCCTTCCGGGTCTTCACGTTCTCCTGCGGGGTCGTATCCACATCCAGCGGCACATGGCCCGAGGAGCACTTGGTGAAAGGAGCCTTGCCCCTGGCGAGGAGATCAAGGCTCGCCTGACCGGCGAGTGCGAGGGCCTCGTGGCTGTGCCCATCCGCTAGGTTGTCGAGGTGCTGCCGCACGGTTTCTGGCGAGGCCACGGTCGAGATGCGCAGTGCCTTACCCACCCAGGGTTTCCCGTGCCAGGGACGGATGGCTTCAAAGTCGCTCTTGCCGGTGGTCAGGGAGGCCACATAAGTCATCAGCACATCGCCCCAGGGGATGCCATCACGCCTCTTGGTAAAGGCAGCCGTGAAGGAGGTCCGAAAATCCGTATGCCGCTCCAGCAGGTTGCCCAGCAGGGCGATGCCTCCCACTCCCGTGAGCGCCAGCCCTACCGAAGCCCGCACCTGGATTCCCACCATGTCGCCTACCTCGTAGCCGCCGTGAAAGTGGACGACAATTGGGATACGCGACTATCGCGGTATTGATTAGACTTGAATAAAATAATCAATTTACTCGGCCCTGGCTGCTGGGCAACGCGATGATGGAATGTAGTTGACGTCGGACTGCCGAGGCAGTCCGGTTGATCAGTGGATTAAGCGTCTTCACGGATACCAGCCAGTATTCTTCCCACCACGAGATCAATATTCACCGACGGATTTGCCGCTACCGAACGCGCCCACATCTGGCCATCCAGCATGCATGTTGACAACATGCCTGACGGCAACGCCTGCACGAGTGCAGCAGTCGGTGAGTACACGGGGCGGAACACATTGATCGCCGTCTGCGGTCTACCCCACAACTCGAGGCGATCAGACTTCTCAATGGCGTCCGCAAGCGAATCGGCGACCTGCATGAGATGGTCGAGCCGTTGGGCCACGCCCTTCCGACCCCAAGCGAGAAGGGTCGCGAGTAAAGGAATGGCAGCAGCCGATCGCGAGCCCTGAACGCCAACATTGGGCCTTGCTAGATAGTCGCCGCCGAAGCTGATCGCTCCATTCGCTATATCCAAGTTGCGGAACATTACCAGGGCCGAGTCCTTGGGTTGGAAGAGCCATTTGTGGGCGGATACGGCCACCGAGTCGGCTTCTTCAATGCCGTCGAGTCGCCTGGAGTGGATCTGGCTAAGTCGGAGCGGACCAGCCCATGCAGCATCGACGTGTGTCCACTTCGCCGCCCCGACCAAGTCCAATGGGTCGATAGCACCTGTGGCCGTAGTTCCCGCGGTGAGAACAAGGCACGCGTCATCAAGGTTCGGGAGTTGCTCGCAATCCAGGCGCCCTCGCCGGTCAACTGGAACCTTCAAAAGTTCGAGGCCCAACAGGCGGCAAGCCTTCTCGACACTTAGGTGTGCGGCCTGTGAAGTGACGACCTTTTTCACCCCCGCGGCATCACGCGCAGCCCAGATTCCTGTCAGATTGGCAATGGTTGACCCCGCGCAGAAGTGCCCACCCTGCATGCCAAAGTAGGGTGCCAGCCAATTCAAGACCAGCGCCTCTGCCTGGGTGGCAAAGGGAGAGGTCATTTCATGGAGAATGTTCTGGTTGAGACTGGCATTCCAGAGCGCCATGGCCCACGTGATCCACGGGGTTGGAGGATCCATATGCGCCAGCGAAGTGGGCGAACCGAGTTGAGCGGCCCTGTCTAGAACGTGACCCGAGAGCATTTCTAGTGTGGGTAGATCACCCAGCCCGGACTCAGGAAGCGTGAGCGGCAGATCGACAGAATCACGACTTCGCGAGACTAGAAGCTCAAGTGCCCTATTCAATCCGTCGTGTGCCGAGAAACTCGGATCAGGAATCTGCATACAAACTCCGGTTCAGATCGGATCGGGTTAACCCGATACTCCTGCGTCGATAAATGACGCCTAACGGAGGAAGCCAACCGAGCCCCCCTGAACCGAGGCGATGAGCGGAGCCGGGATAGCGAAAAGTTGAGAGAGAGCGGAAGACAATTCAGGCAGGGTCCGAGTCGAGCGCAGGGTTAGGGCGCATGGTGTTTCGCTACCATATCGGCCATTCGTAAGGCCTCAGTGTTATCAATTGCGCGAAGTCCGAGTATGACCCCTGCTTGATTCTGGGTAGGTTGATTTTGACTCGTCTTCCATTTGCCATAAAGACGGGTGATTACAAATTCAATCCCGACGATGGCAGCCATAAGGTTTTCGATGTAATCGGTCGGTGCATCAGAGACATGCCATGGCTTAGAGAAAGGGGCTTCGTTGTGGGTCGTAAGGGCTTCAAGATTTGCACGCAACCAAGAGGAGTCATCAATGACACGGAGTATTCCATATGCGTGAACAACAGAATAATTCCAGGTTGGGACCACCTTGCCTGTTTCAGCCTTGGTGGGGTACCACGATGGAGTGATGTAAGAACCTGGGCCGTGAAAGATCGCTAGCACCTCAACGTCTTTGATTATGTCACTCCAGACTGGATTTGAACGAGCAACATGACCACGTAGCGTGCCAAATGGTGCCGGTTCCACTGATAAATGCAGAGGTATGTGATTGGCGTTCAGCCCATCCGATGAAAGGGTTACCAATGTGGACAACGGGTGAGCGCGAATGAACTCGTGCATGACGTCAACGTTTTGTTCCGAGAATTGTGTTGGGAGATACATGACATTCAGTCCTAACGAGTGAAGCTAATCGGCCACGCATGCACCGAGGCGACGAGCGAAGCCGGGATAGCTAAATGCTGAGAGAGAGCGGAAGGCAATGTAGGCGGGGTCAGAGTTGGGCCAAGGGTTAGGCATTGGCTGCTTGAAGGGATACTTTCTTGGTGCCGTTGGCGACCCATTGCGTGTCAAGTTCCTTGAAGCCGAACTTATCATGAAACCTTTGGGAGGCAGGAAGGTCCTCGACCCCCACGGGAGAACCATCTGAGCGAATGATCTTCCATTCGGGACATCTGACGGTTCGAGACTCATGTTCGGAAGATGAAAGCCCCAAGAGGCGACTCGCGACTGCATTTGGCCGAGTCGATCAGACAGCGTTGACCCTGGCCTCGGCTCATCCGGGCGTCACCTTGCTCTCCAAACCCTTCGGACTGAGGGAACTCCAGAAACACCTCGAAAGCATTGGGCTGGGGTGAAGCGCGTTTTCACAGGTGCTGTGAATCCTAGCAGTAGGGAATTAACCTTCTTACTGGTGATATAGCTTATCTTAAACCAGGTTCAAGCTGCTGAACCTCACGGATTCAGG
>CAIYNT010000261.1 GCA_903927605.1 uncultured Holophagaceae bacterium | reverse complement strand
TGGTTCCGGCGGCGCACTCGCGCTTTCGGTGGCGGACAAAATCCTCATGATGGAAAATGCGATTTTCTCGGTGATCTCACCCGAAGGTTGCGCTTCCATCCTGTGGAAGGATCCGACTCAGGCCCCCAAGGCGGCCGCGGCCTTGAAACTCACGGCGCCGCACCTGCTGGAGCTGGGTGTCATCGATGGCATTGTGAAAGAGCCCCTGGGTGGTGCTCATTCCAACTTCGATGCTGCCGCAGCTGCGCTGAAGGAAGCCATCGTGGAGGCCTTCTCCGAGCTCTCCGAATTGTCTGCGGAACAGCTGGTGGAGGAGCGCTACCAGAAGTTCGCGCGCATA
Source organism: uncultured Holophagaceae bacterium (assembly GCA_903927605.1). Next base: position 19,856 of record CAIYNT010000261.1, on the reverse strand, counting down.
GGTCGCGTGGGCTGAGATGGGCGCCACATGCTGGCGCCTTCGCCGTGCCATCCCGGCGGGACCCACGCCCTGGAAGGCCATGGCCGAGGCCTGGGATCTGGATTCCCGGTTGGCGCGACTGGCTTGGATGCGCGGCGCCGATCGGCCTGAAGCCTTGGCCTGGCGGCTGGATGCTGGCTGGCATCGCACCACGGATCCCCATCTGCTGCCCGGTGTGGATCAGGCCGTAGTGCGCATCCGCAGGGCCATCGAGAACCGTGAGCGCATCGTGGTCTACGGCGACTACGATGTGGATGGTGTCACGGCCACAGCGCTGCTGGTGCGAGCTCTCGAGAAAGTTGGCGCCGAGGTTTCCTTCTTCATCCCCAACCGCTTCTCGGATGGTTACGGCCTGCACCTGGACTGCATCGAGGAGCTGAAGGCCACCCGCGCTCCCGGCCTGCTCATTTCCGTGGACTGCGGTGTACGCAGCGTGGACGAAGTGAAGGCCAGCACCGAGCTGGGCCTGGACTGGGTGATTACCGACCACCACGCCCTTGGTCCAGAGCTGCCACCGGCTTGCGCTGTGGTGCATCCCCATCTTGGGGACTACCTCAATCCATTTCTGGCGGGCGTGGGTGTGGCCTTCAAACTGGCCCAGGCCCTCCTCGGTGCGGCGCCCCATCCGTCGGGCCCCGACGAAGCCTTCCTGGATGGACTCCTCAAGCTGGTGGCCCTCGGCACCGTGGCCGATGTCATGCCCCTGGTGGACGAGAATGCGCTGCTGGTGCGGCGTGGTCTCGATGCCCTGGGCGGGAAGAACGGTCCCGGACTTGCTGCCCTGCTGCGGGCCGCGAAAAAGGAGGGTGCCCTTGGGGCCCAGGACATCGCCTTCGGAGTGGCTCCGAGGTTGAACGCGGTGGGTCGCATGGGAGGCGCAGAGGATGCCGTCCGCCTGTTGCTTACAAGAGACAAGGTTGAAGCGGAGGCCCTGATGGTGCGGGTGGAGGCCCTCAACCGGGAGCGCCGCGCCATCCAGCAGGAGCTGGCCATGCGGCTGCCATCCCCAGCGGAAGGAGCCTTTGATCTGGTGATGGATCCCACCGCCCACAAGGGAGTCATCGGCATCGTGGCGGGCCACCGCATGCGGACCAGCGGCCGTCCAGCGGGCGTCTGTACCGTGATCGACGGTGTGGCCCACTGCAGCCTGCGGGCCCCGGAGGGCTATGACCTGGGTGCACTGCTGGCCCTGGCCCAGCCCTTCATCCTGGGCGGCGGGGGCCACCGTGTGGCAGCGGGCCTGAGTTTCCTGGCCCCGCGTCTCGCCTTCGTCCACCAGGCCCTCCAGCGGGGCGCCAGCCTGCAATCCAAGGGTCTGGACGCTCGCCCGTTGATGGTGGATGGGGGCCCTGGTGATCTGCCCGAGGACGCGGATCTGGCCCGCCTGGAACCCTTCGGACAGGGTTTCGCGTCGCCGATGGCACGCCTGGAGGGCACCCTCGTCTCGTGTGCGGTCTTCGGAGCGGACCATTGGAAGCTGCGGCTGGGGGGCTTGCCTGATCCCATCACCTGGTTCGAGCGACCAGGGCGACCCACCCAGCCGAAGGTGGGCGCCCTCCTGCACGTGGCCGCTACGCCCCAGGGCAGCGAACGCTGGGGCCGTTCCTGGCTCGTGGATTCGGTCCTGGGGGAGGCGCTGCCATGAAGGTCGCGGCTTTGTTCCAGGGCCTTCCTCCCGCAAGGCATCCGCTTTGGCAGGGCCTGGGGTGGGTTCTGATCGTGGGAACGCTTGGACTCACCATGCGCTTTCTGACAAGTGGCAGGGAAGACATGCCAGGTCGCACGGTGGGTGGGGACACCCTCTTCGGCGAGGGCACGCGCGGCAGTGTGGGCACGCTCACTGAGCAGTTGGGACCCAACCGCATGGTGCTTGCCTACCAGACCATCTCGGGCTCCGAAGAGGACCTGCTCCTGGAGCAGGTGACCGGCCGCCTGGACGACCAGACCGGGGCATGGCGCCTGGTCTCCCCCAAGGCCCACCGCCAGGCTGGCGTCTGGACTCTCCAGGGACCCATGGATCTCGGAGTGGCGCAGCCGGGAACCACGATCCTTCTTGGCAAGGGGCGCGTCGAAGAAGATGGGCCCGCCATCCGCTGGAGCGGAGGGGAATGGGAGGGCCTTGCGCCCCTGCGCTGGGAGTCACTGGAAGGATCCTCCCGGGGTGTGTGGAACCTGCCGACCGGGTGGCGCCGCGAGACTGATGGCCATCTCCGCGTGGACAAGGGTCCGGTGCGATGGCAGGCCCCGGCGGATGGTCCTGCCGCGCCCACCCTCCAGGCCATGGACTCAGATCGCCTCTGGGCCACACCGGGATTCCTGACGGGCCACCTAGAAGGCGTGAAGGCCCGTCTGAGTGAGGGGTCTTTGCAGGCTTCTGTGGCGGATCTGTCGCCGGACACGGTCATCTGGCCGGGTCCCCTTTCCTTTGAGCGCACCGATGGGTGGCGCGGCGAGGCCCAGGGCGGCGTGGCGCCCAGGCCTGCTCCCGGCGCGAGCTTCCAGCAAGTGGAGTTGAGGAAATTCAAGGCTCATCGAGTCCTGCCTTCGGGAGAGGAGCAGCTTTCCACCGATGGTGCACGTTGGACACCGGCAGGCCTGCGTCTCGAGGGGAACGTGGTATGGGATCAGCCGGTGGATGGCCTGAGGCTCACGCTAAAGGCCCCCAGGGTACTCATGCGCGAGGCCCCGGGACCGGATCTGCCCGAATCCCTGCCCGTGGGCCAGGCGGTGGCTGAGGGCCAGGTTCTCCTGAGCTGGGGCCGGCGCACGCTTTCCTCGCCTCGCATCCAGGTTGAACGAAGTACTCGGCGTTGGAAACTCCAGAGTCCGGTATTCGGCCGGGGTGAGGACGGCACCTTCACCGGTGGTGCGGGTCAGGGGGATCCCCGATCCTGGACCATCGATGGTCCGGTACAGGTGAACCTCTTCACCGGGGGCAGCCTCCGTGGGGGGAAGCTGGTGTGGGAGGAGGCCCTGTGGACGCTCACGGGACGCCCGGCCACCTGGAGCCGACTGCGGGAACGACTTTCCGGCCCATGTATCATCCGGAGAGGTGAGGTGGTGACCTTCCCGGAAGGGCTTAGCGGCGCTCTGGCCGCCGCGGATGGAGACCTATTCCTCCGGGCCGAACGCGGCCAGAGCGAAGCGGAGAAGATCACCCTCAGTGGTGGGGTGGAATGCCAGGGCCAAGGCTGGCGTCTGGTGGCCGACACGGTGATCGTCACCATGGGCCCAGAGCGCGCCGTGAAACTCGTGCATGCCCAGGGCGCCGTGACGCTGCGCGGCCAGTTGGGCGAAGGGCAGGGTGAGGCGCTGGATTTGGAGCCTGGGCCCCAGACCGTGCGTTGGCAGGGTCGCGTGCGCGGCAAGGGGACCGGATCCGGATGGTGAGTCGGATCCAAAGGGCCGCCTCGTGTGTTCTGATAGAACCATGACCGAGCCGACCCACTGCCTCGAGGCTGTGAACCTCCAGAAGCACTACGGCGACCGGACCGTGGTGCGGGATGTGAGCCTCTGCGTGGGTACGGGCGAAGTCGTGGGCCTCCTGGGACCCAACGGTGCAGGGAAAACCACCACCTTCTACATGGTGGTCGGCGTGGAAGCTCCAGACCGGGGCAGCATCCGCTGGTTGGGTCAGGATGTGACGGCGCTGCCCATGCACCGACGAGCCCGCCTGGGCATCGGCTACCTGGCGCAGGAAGCCAGTGTGTTCCGTGGCCTCACGGTCTGGGAAAACCTCCTGGCTCTGGGAGAATTGCAACCCATCCCCAAAGCCGAACAGAAGAAACGCTGCGAACGTCTGTTGGCGGAGTTCCATCTGGAACAGGTTCGCGATACCCTGGGGATGAGCCTTTCCGGCGGGGAACGGCGGCGTTGCGAATTGGCCCGGGCCCTGGTGACTGAGCCTCGCATCATGCTGCTGGACGAACCCTTTGCGGGGGTGGATCCGAAGTCGGTGCTGGAGATCCAGGGGCTCATTGCCGACCTCAAGGCGCGAGGCATTGGCGTGCTCATCACCGACCACAATGTTCGGGAGACCTTGCGGATCGCTGACAGGGCCTATATCTTGGCGGATGGGATGATCATGAAGAACGGCTTGCCCAGTGAAATCGCCGAGGATCCGGATATCCGCCGGGTCTATCTGGGCGACCAGTTCAGGTTGGACTGATGGCTGCTGGACCTTTCCTTTCCCAACGCCTGGCTCAGAGCCAGACCCTTGCACTCACCCCGGCTATGCAGCTGAAGCTCAAGCTTTGGCAGATGAACCTCCAGGAGCTGTCCCAGACCATCGAGCGCGAGCTGGAGGACAATCCTCTGCTGGAGTTGGCCGAGGACAGCGATGAGGTGCCGACCCTCGAGGCCATCGAGGAGGGACGGGATTCAGATGTGACCGAGGGGTCTGCCGAGCAGATGTCGGACGCCGGAGAGCTACCGGAAGGGATGGACACCGTCGATCTGGGACCCCTGCAGGATGCCTCTGGGGAGATGAATCCTGACGGCGACCTGGAGCGATTCACAGAAGAAGGTGTGGCCCAGGTGCAGGAGACCGAACTGGGTGCCGAGAACAGCTGGGACCAGGATCTGCCCCGCACGAGCAACCTGCCCGAAGAAGATCGGCTCTCGTGGGAGGACCGGCTCAGCGCCTTCGAGTCGTTGCAGGACCATCTCCTGGGTCAGCTCTACGAGACCTTGGAACATGAGGATCCCCGGGCTCCGCTGGTGGAACGTCTCATCGACCGGATGGATCCGAAGGGGTTCCTGCGGATGGACCCCGATCAGCCTTCGCTGGAGGTCACCCCCGAGTCGCTGGCGGCGGACCTGGGTGTGTCAGAGGAGGCGCTCCGTGCGGCTGTGGAGGTCCTGCAGGAGTTCGATCCCTCCGGCGTGGGCTGTTTCACCGTGCAGGAGAGTCTGCTGCTCCAACTTCGCCACGCTGGGGCCGAGCCGGATGATCTGGCCGTCCGCATCATCCAGGACTTCTCGGAACTGCTTTCTCAGCGGGACAGCGCCAAGCTTCGCAAGGCCCTCGCCTGTTCTGAAGAGGAGTTGGCGCAGGCCATGGAACACCTCAAACACCTCAACCCCTCGCCGGGCCGCGCCTTCGATCCCGAGGGTGAGCGGGTGGTGAAGCCGGATGTGGTGGTCCTCAAGGGCGAGGATGGCAATTGGAAGGTCTACCTCAACGACGAAGGTCTTCCCCGCTTGCGGGTGAACGGCGAGTACCAGCGATTCATGGCCTCCAGCGAGGCCAAGCACGACAAGGATTTCATCCGGGAGCGGTTCCGCAGCGCCCGGGACTTCATCCGCGGAGTCGAGGACAGGAACCGCACCGTGCTGCGCGTGTCCGCCCAGATCGTCGAGCTCCAGAAAGAGTTCATCGAACATGGCATCGAACGCCTGCGGCCCATGGTGCTCCGTGATGTGGCCGAGGCCACGGGTTTCCACGAAAGCACCATAAGCCGGGTGGTGAAGGCCAAGACCATCCACACCCCCCAGGGCCTTTTCGACCTGAATTACTTCTTCTCCGCGCGTCCCAAGGATTCCGATGTCTCCGCCACTGTGGTCAAACACCGGATCAAGGCCTTTGTGCAGGCCGAGGATCCCGCCAAGCCGCTGTCCGATGAGGCCATCGCCGGGTTGCTGGAGCGGGATGGCATCAAGGTGGCCCGCCGGACGGTGAACAAATATCGGGAGGAACTCAAGATTCCTCCAGCTTCCCAGCGCCGGCGCCGATAAACGGGTCGGAGTTAACAATCCCGGGCCACCCGGCCCTTTTCAGGAGTGTCCCATGAAGGTCAACTACACCGGCCGCCACATGGAGCTCACCGAGCCCCTGAAGCAGTTCACGAAGGAACGGCTGGACAAGATGGCCACCTACCTGGACGACATCATCGACGTCCACGTGATCCTGGGTGTGGAGAAACACCGGCACTCGGCGGAAATCACGCTGAAGACCCGAGCCAGCGCCTTCGTGGCATCCGCCACCACCGATGACATGTACACCAGCATCACCCAGGCCGTGGAGAAGCTGGAAGTCCAGGCCCACAAGCTCCAGGGCAAGCGCAATACCCGTCCCCACGAGAGCCTCAAGGCCGGCGCCGTCGAAGAGTAGAACTCGCTCTCGTTTCTCCATTAAAGGCGGCCCGTGGGGCCGCCTTTGTCGTGAACAGCGAGGATCCGGAACCACCAGGAATCAGGTTATCCTTGTGGTTCCGGAGTCCGTCATGGCCGATCCCACCCATCTGTATGCCCCCAAGACCTGCACCGATCCCACCCAGGTCTGCGAAAAGTGCCGCTGTTCCTACACCCTGGAACATTTCCAGCATGGCGTGGAAGGCCAGGACTGTGTGTGCCGCCGATGCCTCCAGGTGATGGGGTACAAGGTCTAGGCATGTCGAACGCCTCCGTCACGCATGAGGACATCCTGAATGGTGTCCTCCTGGGCAGGCGGGTTTCTGCTTCCGAAGCGGTCCAACTGCTGGAACAGGCGGAGCTGCCGGACTTGGCCGTGGCCGCCACGGCGGTGCGGGACCGCCACAACGATCCCCGCCGCGCGAGTTACGTCATCGACCGCAACGTCAACTACACGGATGTCTGCAACGTCTATTGCACCTTCTGCGCCTTCTACCACAAGCCCGGAGATAGCCGGGGTTACGTGCTGACCAAAGAACAGCTGAAGCAGAAGGCCGAGGAGACGCAGGCCATCGGCGGCACGGGCTTCCTGCTCCAGGGGGGTGTGAACCCCGACCTGCCCTGGGAGTACTACCTGGATCTGGTGCGCTACCTTCACCACGACCTGGGCATCTGGGTCCATGGTTTTTCACCGGTGGAAATCCAGATGATGGCGAAGCTCAGTGGTCAGACGCTGCGCGGGACCATCACCGACCTTCGGGAGGCGGGGCTGGGTTCCATCCCTGGTGGTGGTGCGGAGATCCTGGTGGACCGCATCCGCAAGAAAATCGCCCCCCTCAAAGGCGATCGCGAGAAATGGCTCGAGGTCATGGAGGCCGCCCACGAAGAGGGTGTGAAGACCACGGGCACCATGATGTTCGGCATCACAGAGACCCTAGCCGAGCGCGTCGCACATCTTGAGGCCCTGCGCGATCAGCAGGACCGGGCCCTGGCGCGGAACAACGGCGCCGGGTATACGGCCTTCGCAGCCTGGCCCTTCCAGAGCGGCCACACGCCCTGGGAAGGCAAGGTGCCCAAGCCTACGGATGTGGAGTACCTCCGCACCATCGCCGTGGCGCGCATCTTCCTCGACAATTTCGCCCACATCCAGAGCTCCTGGGTCACCATGGGCCGCAAGACCGGCCAGCTAGCCCTGCACTATGGCTGCGACGACATGGGCAGCCTCATGCTCGAAGAGAACGTCGTCAGCGCCGCGGGTACCTGCTACAGCGTGAACAAGGACGAGATGAACCGCATGATCCGTGCTGCCGGCTACGAACCCTGGCAGCGGGACAACATCTATGGTGAGGTCAGGGCCTGATACGCTGGGCAGTCTGAACAAGCTCTGAGTCGGAGTCATTAATTCCGAATTGCATCAGTGATGCATCGATGCATAATGGAGTCAGGTTCAAGACCCCATCGCATGCGGCCAGACATAGTCCCAAGGGACCCTAGTGGTTCTGTCTATTGCGTGGGCATTGGCTCTTTCCAGGGGAGTCCCTCATGTCAGCTGAGGTCATGCTAAAGGATTCCGGTTTCCAGTTCGGGTCCCGGCCCATCGATGGGTTTACGCAGGCCTTGGTGAACGCCATGGGGGTAGGCTTCCTGGCGGTGGACAGATCCGGCATCACCATCCTCTCCAATGCCATCGCCCATGAGAGTTTTGACACCGACCCCGGTAGCGACCTAAAGAGGACCTTTCCGGCGCTCTGGCCGAAGGTCAAGCAGGTCATCAAGGGGCAGAACAAAAGTAGCGAATTTTCCATGCGGCGCAAGAAGATGAACTACTTGATCAAGGTCAATCCAGTCGTGCTCGATTCGGAAAGGGTTGGCGCCATCTGTGTGTTCGTAGAAAGCTCGGGCCTCGAAGAAATGGCCATGCAAATGAGTTTCTTCCAGGAGATCATCGGGGAACTGGAGGCGGTGATCAATTCATCCTCAGAGGGGCTTTGGATCTGCGATGCAGAGGCCAATGTCCTACGGATGAATCCAGCCTCGGAGCGGATCCATGAAATCAAGGCCGAAGATGTCATCGGCCGCAACATGCAGGAATTGGTTGATGAAGGTTTCATTGATAAATCGGCCACCCTCGAAGTGATCAAGGCCAAGAACAAAGTAAGCCTGTTGCAGTACCGGAAGGGGCGGAAGCTGGTCATCACTGGCACCCCCGTGTTTGATACGGATGGGAGGCTTATCAGGATCGTTTCCAGCGTTCGGGATATCACCGAGATCGAGACGATGCAAAGGGAACTGGAGGAACAGGAGGCCCTGAAAGACCAGCTGCGAAATCATATGCTCGAGCTGCAGCACATGGAGTTTGAATCCAAGCGCGTCATTGCGAAAAGCCCTTGCATGCTGAAGACCCTGAGGCAGGCCATCAAGGTGGGATCGGCGGATTCTTCAGTGCTGCTGCTTGGAGAATCGGGTGTAGGAAAAGGGCTGATCGCCGAAATCATTCACAAGAGCTCGCCTCGTTCCGAAAAGCCCCTCATCAGGATCAATTGCGGATCAATCCCTGATTCACTCATTGAATCAGAGCTTTTCGGGTATGAAAAGGGAGCCTTCACGGGGGCCAATGTCGGAGGCAAGCCCGGGTATCTGGAAATGGCGGACAGGGGGACGCTCTTCCTGGATGAGGTCGCAGAATTGCCCCCTCCCTCGCAGGTCAAACTGCTTCGGTTCTTGGAGGATGGCCGCATCACGCGGCTGGGTGGCACCTTGAGCCGCACGGTCGATGTACGCATCCTCGCCGCCACGCACAGGAACCTGGATGAGATGATCGGCCAGGGGACCTTCAGACTCGACCTCTATTACCGGCTGAAGGTGGTCCCCATCCATGTTCCGGCTGTCAGAGACCGCAAGGATTGCATCCTTCCGCTCATTAATCACTACATCGACTTCTTCGGCAAAAAGAACGGTATCCAGAAACGGCTTACGCGCGCGGCCTCGGATGCGCTGTTGTTGTATCCCTATCCGGGGAATGTGCGTGAGCTGATGAATATCTGCGAGCGTCTGGTGGTCATGTCGGAGACAGACCTCATTGATTTAAAGGATCTTCCAAACGACATCGTCAGCCGCCATCCGGAATCGCTGACCGGAACAGCCGAATGGACAAGCACGATGACCCTGCAGCAGGCTCTGGATGGTGTCGAAAGGAACGTGCTGATCCATTCCATGCGGACCCATGGCAATCAGAGAAGCATGGCTGCTGCCCTTGGCGTCAATCAATCCACCATTGCCCGCAAACTTGGAAAACACGGTTTGGGTTGATGGCTGGGTCAAACCCAGTTTCAGGATTTGAGTGCGATGCACTGACGCATCATGTTCAATGAGCTCGTCAATAATGAACGTCGCTATCACGTTCATTTGGTCTGTATGGCGCCCTTATATGAATAATGTGCTAACCATAGACCCATTATTAGAATCATATCTGTTCCAAAGTCACCTTTACAGGTTGGCATGACCGGTGCCTAATGATTTTTAACAATCACCTTGTTCCAATTCCATGAAGGGGGTACCGACTGCGATGTTGACGCTCAAAGATCCTACCTTGTTGAAGCAACAGTGCTATCTGGATGGCCAATGGTCGGCCGCAGATGGCGGCGCCGTGATTGATGTGATCAACCCAGCCACCGGCCAGAAGCTGGGCACCATCCCGCGGATGGGTACCGAAGAGACCCGCCGTGCCATCGAGGCAGCGAACCACGCCCTGCCGATCTGGCGGGCCAAGACCGCCAAGGAGCGCTCCGCGATCCTGCGTCGCTGGTTCGACCTGATGATGGCCAATCAGGAGGATCTGGCCATCATCATGACCGCCGAGCAGGGTAAGCCGTTGGCGGAATCCAAAGGAGAAATCGCCTACGCCGCCTCGTTCATTGAATGGTTTGCAGAAGAGGCCAAGCGGGTCTACGGCGACACCATTCCCGGTCACACGGCCGATAAACGCATCGTGGTCATCAAGGAACCCATCGGCGTCTGCGCGGCGATCACCCCTTGGAACTTCCCGGCTGCCATGATCACCCGCAAAGCCGGACCGGCTTTGGCGGCCGGTTGCACCATGGTGGTCAAGCCTGCCACGGCCACGCCTTTTTCTGCGCTGGCCCTGGCGGAACTCGGTGAGCGGGCCGGGATCCCGCCCGGCGTGTTCAGTGTCATCACCGGTTCAGCCGCGGCCATCGGCAACGAGATGACCGCCAATCCCATTGTGCGCAAGCTGACCTTCACCGGTTCCACTGAGATCGGCAAGCAGCTGATGGCGCAATGCGCGGCTACGGTCAAGAAGGTGTCGCTGGAACTGGGAGGCAATGCCCCCTTCATAGTCTTTGATGATGCTGACCTCGACGCCGCCGTGGAGGGGGCCATCGCTTCCAAGTACCGCAATACCGGCCAGACCTGCGTCTGCACCAACCGCCTCATGGTTCAGGACGGGGTGTATGACACCTTTGTCGAGAAGCTGTCGGCCGCAGTGGCAAAGATGAAGGTGGGGGACGGGCTGACGGGCGAGTTCCAGCAGGGGCCGCTGATCGACATGGCCGCCGTGGCAAAGGTCGAGGAACACATTGATGACGCGGTCGCCAAGGGGGCCCGGGTGGTCCTGGGTGGGAAGCGCCATCAACTGGGAGGCAGCTTCTTCCAGCCCACCATTCTCTGCGATGTCACGCCCCAGATGCTGGTGGCCAAAGAAGAAACCTTCGGCCCCCTGGCGCCGATCTTCAGGTTTAGTACTGATGCAGAGGCCATCCGCATGGCCAACGATACCGAGTTCGGCCTGGCCTCCTATTTCTACACCCGGGACATCAGCCGGGTGTGGCGGGTGGCCGAGGCGCTGGAGTACGGCATGGTCGGGATCAACACCGGTCTCGTCTCCACGGAGGTGGCACCCTTTGGCGGGATGAAAGAGTCCGGAATCGGTCGTGAAGGTTCCAAATATGGCATCGAAGAATTCATCGAAGTGAAATACCTGTGCATAGGAGGTGTTTAAATTCGCGCGGTCAAATGGAATGTCCATGCTTATTGAACCCTAACAACAACCCACAATAAGAGGTGCTTGAAATGAAACAGAAGACTGCATCCATTTTATCTGCGCTATTGGTCTGCTTCACTTCGACAGTCAGTTTCTCCGCCGAATCGATCAAGATTGGCGCTTTGTATCCGATGTCAGGCAGAGGCGGCTTGTACGGCCAGGATTCTGAAGCAGCAATCAAGATCGCCCTGCAGGAAGTGAATGCCAAGGGTCTACCGGGCGGGAAGAAACTGGAAGTGATCGTGACCGATGATCAGAGCAAGCCTGCCCTCGCAGTGACCCTCGCCAAGAGGTACATCACCGAAGACCACGTGAAGTTCCTTTATGGGGTCGTTTCCTCCTCGGCTGCCTTGGCCGTGACCGAAGTCAGCAAAGAGTACAAGACCATATTCATCGGGACTGATCACGCAGCTACCGACCTCACTGCGAATGCCTTTCAAAGATATTATTTCCGGGTGAGCAATAACACCTTCCAGTCCATGGCGGCGGGTGCCATGTATCTCCAGGAGATGAAGCTGGGCAGGAAGATCGCCTATATCGGCCCAGACTATGCCTATGGCAGGGACCAGATTGCAGAACTTAAGTATTCCCTCGACAAACTTGGGGCCAGCTATGAAATGGTGGGTGAATTCTGGCCCAAATTGTATGAAGCGGACTACACCTCGTACATCACGGCCATCCTGCGGGCCAAGCCCGATGTCCTGGTCTGCGGATTCTGGGGTGGCGATACCGTCGCATTCATCAAACAGGCCAAGGCCTATGGATTGTTCGACAAGATGAAGTACTTCCATCCCGATGGCGGTGGCAACTACGAAGTGTTCTCAACCCTCGGCGCCGAATGCCCGGAGGGGTTGATCATGTCCGCAAGGCACCACAACAACTGGCCCGAAACGAAGGAAAATGCGGACTTCGTCCAGAAGTTCAAGAAGGCCACTGGCAGGTACCCCTCCTACGCCGCTGAAGGAGCCTATGTGGGGATCCTGGTGATCGCCGAAGCCATTCGGAAGGTCGGCAATGCCGATAACACAGATGCCCTTGTTAGTGCCCTGGAGGGCATGAAGATGAAATTCCCCGAGGATCCTGCCGGGTTCCAGTCCTACATTGATCCGAAGACCCATCAGATTGTCCAGGCCCAGGCTATCGGTGTGACCGTCAAGAATGACAAATTCCCGCCCGCGAAATACATGCTTGGGAACTTCAAGGTGTACGCCGCTGACAAGCTCATGCCTCCGCAGGACTACATCGACCTCCTGAAGAGGACAAAGAAGTAAGCGGAGTTCCAGCATGAGTTTTGAAATATTCGTTTCCCAGTTTCTGGGTGGCCTCTCTGTCGCTATGCTTCTGTTTCTCGTGGCCAGCGGCCTGACGCTGATATTCGGTGTGGCCAAGGTATTCAACTTTGCCCACGGATCGTTCTACATGCTTGGTGCCTACTTCAGTTTCCAGGCCATCAACATGTTCGACAGTTTCTGGGTCGGCGCGATCGCGGGGGCTGTCGGAGCAGGCCTGGTTGGAATGGCTCTGGAGATGTCCTTCATCCGCAGGATCAGCGGAAGAGAAGAGGAGGGCGCGTTCCAGATCCTCCTCACTTACGCCTTCATCCTGATCATCGATGACGCGGTGAAGTACATCTGGGGGCCTGCCTACAAGACCATCTCGAAGCCGGATTCGCTGGCGGGAGCCTTGAATGTAGGGCCAGTCACTATTCCGACCTACAACCTGTTCATCATTCTGCTTGGGCTGGTGATCGTGATCAGCGCGTGGTATGTCCTCAGCCAGACCAGAACGGGGAAGATCATTCAGGCGGCCTCCACCGACACGCAGATGGTGGGCATGCTGGGCGTGAATGTCTCCCTGGTGATGAGCCTGCTTTTTGGGGTGGCAACCGCCATGGGCGGCCTGGCGGGAGCCATGGCCGCACCCTTGCGGACCATCGCTCCCGGGACAGGTGTGGAGATCATCATCGATTCCCTGATCGTGGTGGTCATCGGCGGTCTGGGGAATTTCTGGGGGGCCCTGTTCGCGGCGCTGCTGATCGGCGAGGTGAACGCCTTCGGTATTCTCTGGCTGCCACAATGGGCCTCCCTGCTCAGTTTCGTCGTCATGATCGTGGTCCTGATCTTCAAACCTAAAGGGCTCTTCTCCCGGGAGCAGGGGCGGAAAAAGATATGAATCACAGACTCGAAACCATCGCCCTGTGGGCCGCCTATTTCCTGATCTTCGGGGGCATGATCTTTGTCAAAGGCGAGCACGCCATTCACATCGCCGCCGAAATCGTCATTCTGGGCCTGTTCGCGATCTCCTTTAATGTTCTGTTCGGCAATACCGGGCTGCTTTCCTTCGGACAGGCCCTGTTCTACGGGTTGGGTGCCTACATCACCGGGATGATCGCCAAAAAATTCGGTGGGGATCATTTCCTGTGGGCCTTGCTTCTGGTACCCGTGGTGACTATCGCCGTTTCGCTAATCCTTGGTGTGCTGAGCCTCCGGCTTTCAGATGTGTACTTCACCATGCTGACGCTGGCCTTCGCTCAGCTGGTCTGGGGGATATGCATCAAATGGTACGAGTTCACGAGCGGGGATGATGGCATTCAGGCCATACCGAAACCCGGGATTTTGACCGGTGGGCTGAATTATTATGTTTTTTCATTCATCGTTGTGACCATCTGTTTGTACCTGCTGTGGCGTCTCCACCGGTCGCCGTTTGGTACCATTCTTAAGGGCATCCGGCAGAATCCCACCAGGATCAATTTTATTGGCATGAACGTGTTCCGGCACAAGCTGCTGGCCTATGTCATCTCGTCCTGTTTCACGGCGATCGCAGGGGGCCTGTACGCGGGTCTGGATGGCAGCATTCATCCCGATATGTTTGTCTGGACCATGTCGGGAAGCATCATCCTGATGACCATCCTGGGAGGGATGCGAAGCTTCTTCGGACCCATCATCGGCGTGGCGGTCTTTGTCCTCTTGGAAGATGTGATCGGCCGTTCCACGCAATACTGGTCTTTTGTCATCGGGGCCATCATGATCATCGTCGTGATGCTGTTCCCGAAGGGGATTGTGGGCGTCTCTCGGCATTTCGCGGGGCTATTCGCGAAGAAAGGAGACCCGCTTGAGCATCCTTGAAATCAAGAACCTGAACAAACATTTTGGCGGTCTCCATGTTTCAAAAAACATTTCCATGGGGATCCAAGACGGAGAACTCACCGCGATCATTGGTCCCAATGGAGCCGGGAAAACGACCTTTTTCAACCAGGTAACTGGATACCTCACTCCGGATACAGGCAGCATCCTATTCAATGGCACCGATGTCACCGGGATGAACCCCGAGCACCTGGTCAAAATGGGTGTCGTCCGGGCCTTCCAGGTGGCCAGCCTTTTCTATGACGAAACGGTTTACGACAACATATTCATGGCGGCCATTGCGTTCCACGGGAAAAATTGGAACATCCTAGCAAACAAGGATTCCTATAAGGACGTGGATGAACATTGCCAGTTGATCATGACCAAATTGGGGCTGAGGAATAAGGCGAAACTAAAGGCATTCGAGCTTTCCCATGGGGACCAGAAGGTCCTGGACATCGCCATTGCTTTGACCATGAAGCCGAAACTGCTTCTGTTGGACGAACCCACCGCCGGCATGTCCCCAGATGAGCGGGTCAACATGACCCAACTGATCAAGGCCATCCATCACGAGTTCAAGCTGACCACTGTGTTCGTCGAGCACGACATGGACATGGTGTTCGGGATCGCTGATGTCATCCGAGTTCTGGTCCAGGGCGAACTGATCGCCGAGGGCAACGCCGAAGCAATCCAGAAAAACATGGCGGTCATCGACGCCTACCTAGGGCATGAGGTGTTGTAGCTATGGACGACATTCTGAAAGTGCAAAACATCCATAGCTATTACGGGAAGAGCCATATTCTCTTCGGAGTCGATTTCACAGTGAAGAAGGGCGGGACCTTCTGCCTCATGGGTCGCAACGGAGCGGGGAAAACCACCACCTTCAAAAGCATCGTCATGCTGGTGCCCCCCAAGGATGGCAAAGTCACGTTCAATGGCCGGGAGATCAATGGTCTCAAGCCCTACCAGGCGGCCCGTCTCGGCCTTGGGCTGGTGCCGGAGGATCGGCGGATTTTCGGTGATCTCTCCGTCAAGGATAACCTCCTGCTTGGCACCTCCAGCGGGCGCAAGGGGCACTGGGACCTGGGGCAGATCTATACCTATTTTCCGATCCTGCTGGAGTACCAGAATCAACTGGGCGGCAATCTCTCGGGTGGTGAACAGCAGATGCTCACCATCGCTCGGACCCTCATGGGAAACCCGGAGATCCTGCTCCTTGACGAGCCGACAGAGGGCCTGAGTCCCGTGATGGTGAAGGTCCTGAAGGACCTGGTGCTGAAGCTGAAGGAACTGGGGACGACGATCCTGCTCTCCGAACAGAACATCAAATTCTGCATGGCCGTCGCGGATCGGCTGGTGATCATCGACAAGGGCCATATCGTCTACGAGGCAGACGCAGAGACTTTCCGTGCGGATGAAGACATCAAGAAGAAATACCTGGCCGTTTAACGGCCCGAGGAGAATGCCATGAATGCACCCATTAGTTACTTCAAATCCATCGGTAAAATCGTCATCGGGATCAATGCCATCAGCACCCTCCCGGCGGAGATCAAGCTGCTGGGAGGCCGGAGGATCTTCGTCCTGACCGATGAGGGCATCGTCAATTCGGGGACCTGGGACAAGGTCCTGAAGGTGATCGAAGGCTCCTTCGAATCCATCTCGGTCTTCGGCAAAGTGCCACCCGAGCCCCCACTGGAAACAATCCAGGAGTGCCTGGATCTGGCGCGCGAAGCCAAGTGCGATCTGATCATCGGGCTGGGCGGCGGATCGGCCATGGACGTGGCCAAGGTCGTTTCGGTCTTGATGACCAACGAAAAGACCCTCGACCAGATCGTTGGCATCAACCTTGTAGAGAAAAGGGGACTGCCCAAGATCCTCATCCCCACCACCGCTGGCACCGGCAGCGAAGTGACCCCCATTGTCATCCTCACCGATGATCGGGAGAACCTTAAGAAGGGGATCGTCTCGGACTTCCTCTTTCCTGAAACGGCCATCCTCGACGCCCAATTGACGGTCACCCTGCCGCCAGGCCCCACGGCCGCCAGTGGCATGGACGCCATGATCCACGCCGTGGAGTCCTACACGTCGGTGAACGCCACTTCCATGACCGATCATCTGGCCCTGCGCGCCATTGAACTGATCCGGGCGAACATCTGCAGCGCCTGGGCCAATGGCAACAATCTGGAGGCCCGGATGAACATGCTGGAGGGCAGCCTCCTGGCCGGACAGGCCTTTGCCAACGCGGGCGTCACTGCCGTGCATGCCTTCGCCTATCCCCTGGGTGGGGAATTCCACGTGGCCCATGGGGTCGCCAATTCGGTCATGCTCTGCGCCGTGCTGCGCTTCAACATGATCGCCAACCTGCAGAAATTCGCAGCGCTGGGTCGGCTGCTCTGCCCGGATGAGCCGTCCACGGATCCCAAGCGCCTGGCCAAGGCTGGAATCCATTATTTGGAAGGGCTGATCGCCGACCTGCAGCTCCCCAGGAGCCTGCGGGAATTGAAGGTGCCCCAGGACGCCATTCCACGCATGGCGGAGGGGGTGATGAAGGTGACTCGGTTACTGGCCAACAATCCTCGCAAGATCACGCTGGAGGACGCCAAGGCGATCTACCAGACCGTTTATTGATCACCGAGGCTATTGCGGCCAAGTTCTATCGCGGCCTTGCGCGAAAAGCTTCGATAAGGAGGTCCGCCAGCGGCCGGATGCGCCCAGGTTCGCTGAGATAGGCACCGCGTCCCGCGACCAGGCGGGCGGAGGAACGGCCCAGGATAGCGGTCTCCACCAGGCCATGCGCTTTCAGCGTTCCGCCGGTCTGGACCAGGTCCACGATGGCGTCCGCCAGACCCAGCAGGGGCGCCAGTTCGGCGCTGCTGCTGAGGGGCACCAACTCGGCGGTGAGCCCCTCCCGGGTGAGCCAGGCTTCCGTGGCCTTGGGAAACTTGGTGGCCAGGCGCAGGTGGGGCTTGGCGCGCAAGGTCTCAAGCGTGACGCCTTCCAGGGCGCAGAGGGACAGGCGGCAGGCGCCGAAGCTCAGGTCCGCCAGCTCCAACAGGTCCATGTCCATCTCGTCCAGCGTGTCCGAGCCCACGATGCCCAGCTGCGCCACGCCCGCCGCCACATACCGTGGCAGGTCCGCGCCCTTGAGCAGCAGCGCTGCGACGCCGGGAGTGGCCGTGGGAATGCGGAGCACCCGGGATTTCAGGGCCTCAGCGTCCAAGGCCAGGGGGGTTCCGGCGAGTTTCGGGACCAGTTCATCCCCGAGGCGGCCCTTGGGGAAAGCGATGAGGAGGGTCCGGTGCGTCATGGGAGGGGCTCGAAGAGGTCAGGCCGGGTTTCAGCCAGGTCAAGGAGGCGGGACAGGCGCACACAGAAACCGGCGGCCTGCCAGGGGCGGCCGAGATCCGGGAAGAGGCGGTCGTAGCGGCCACCGGCGGCCAGTTCCTGCTGGGCGCCTGGGGCCCAGAGCCGCAGCGTCGGTCCCGTGTAGAAGCCCAGGCCCGCCACATCTGCGAGATCGACGCGCAGTTCCAGGTTGGGCGGGAGGATGGGTAACAGAGCCTTCAGGGCGCGCTCCATGTGGTCCCGCTCCTCCTTCAGCAGTTCCGCGTATGGACTGGCCTGGAGAGCATCGAGGGTGGTCGGGCCATCGAGTTCGGACAGCAGCGCCTCGGCGTGGGCCGTCAACCGCTCCGCCGAGGGGTGGCCGTCCAGGGCCTCCCGCACCCGGTGGGGGGCGCGGCGGGAGAGGGCCGCCACCACGGCGTCCGCAAGATCCCCAAACAGGCCTTCCGCTTCGAGGGGGCGGCGCACGAGGGCCGCGTGGCCCAAGTGGAGGATGGCGCTCTTCAGCCCTAGGGCTCCGGGGATGGCCATGAGCAGCTTGGCCAGCTCCAGATCGGCCTCGGCCGAAGGCTCGCCCTCTGGCTGGATGCGTTCGCAGCCCACCTCGAAGCGCTCCACCGCCTCCCAGGGCTGCACGGGCCGGCGGAACACGGCCCCCGCATAGGCCACGCGGGGCGGTGGCATCGGGAAACCCCGGGCCAGCAGACCAGCGAGGGCCACCGTGAAATCCCAGCGCAGGGCCACCAGGTCGTCCCCGTCAAAGAATCTCAGCGCACCGGCAGGCACCGTGTCGCGCAACACCAGCGATGGGTGAAGCTCCCGATAGCCGTGGCTATCGAGAAGGCGCATGAGGGCGTCTTCCCAGCGGCGGAGGCGCGCGGCGGAACTGAAGAGGAGATCCGGGAAGTGAGGCGTGCGGACGGGCATCAGGGGGTCCCTCCGGTCCGTTCGGCGTGGCGCTGGTGCAGTACTTCCACCACGTCGAGCAGGCTGGCACCTCGCTCCAGCAGGAGCAGGTCCAGGTGGAAGATCAGGTCCGCAGCCTCGCCGATAAAAGCTTCGCGGTCCTCGTTCTTAGCGGCTAGGATCACTTCCCCGGCCTCCTCCACCACCTTCTTGGCGATGCGGTCCACGCCCTGTGCGAAGAGCTTCTGGGTGTAGCTGCCGGCTAAGTCCGCCTTGGCCTTGCGTGATCTCAGCAGGGCCTCCAGCCGTCCCAGCCAGGGCAGAATGACGGGCCAGGGCTCGCCATCGAAGCAGGTCTCGGTGCCCCGGTGACAGCTGGGGCCTTCGGGATCCGCGAGGATGAGCAGGGCATCCGCATCGCAATCCGGACGGATCTGGACGAGCTTCAGGCGATTGCCGCTGGTCTCGCCCTTGGTCCAGAGCGCCTGGCGGGAGCGGCTCCAGAAGGTGACGAACCCGGTGTCGAGGGTGCGCTGAAGGGCGTCGCGGTTGAGCCAGGCCACCATGCGCACCGCGCCCGCGCGGTCCTGCACGATGCCGGGAATGAGGCCGTCTGGGCCGAAGCGAAGGCTGTCGATGTCCATGTCAGATCCGCACGGAAATGTCGTTCTGGGCCAGGTAGGCCTTGAGACGGGGAATGGGGAGGATGCCCTCGTGGAAGAGTGTGGCGGCCAGTACGGCGTCAGCACCATGCTCCAGAGCCTCCAGGAAGTGGATCTCGAGCCCCGCGCCGCCGGAGGCGATGAGTGGGATGGGGAGCTCCGCGGCCTTTTCCAGCAGCTGCACATCGAAACCATCGCCGGTGCCATCCCGGTCCATGGAGGTGAGCAGGATCTCACCGGCACCCAGCTCGTTCAGCTCCCAGAGCCAGTCCAGGGCCGACCGGTCCGTGGCTTCGGTGCCGCCCTTGAGATAGACGCGCCAGCCCAGCTTGGCATCGCGCTTCACGTCCACGGCCGCCACCACGCACTGGCGCCCGAAGGCATCAGCCAGTTCTGTGACCAGCGCGGGGCGCAGGGACGCAGCGGTGTTCACGCCCACTTTGTCGGCCCCGGCACGGAGCAGGCTGCGGGCATCGGCCACGCTGGAGACGCCGCCGCCTACGGTGAAGGGGATGCTCAGCTCATGGGCCACCTCACGCACCCAGGCTTCCCGGGTGCCGCGGTTTTCCAGGGAGGCCGTGATGTCCA